>NZ_JBGIYY010000009.1:0-186822 GCF_041380235.1 Glaciecola sp. SC05 | reverse complement strand
GATTGATCTGATCACCAGATACCATGAATGTTCAATCTATTATGAAACTATTTTGTAACTCGAAATTTCGTGGGGATACGTCAGGGTCAGAGTTAGTTAATTTCTAAAATACGTTTTAGCTTGAGAAGCGCAGGGGAGAAATTAACTAACTCTGACCCCATTATTTAAAACCAAAAAAGCGAGCATCCTGCTCGCTTTTTCGAAAAGAACTTAAGCTATGGTTAATAATTTACGCTAATGCGCCTTTTGCTGCGTCCACTAATGCAGTGAATGCCGCTTTGTCATGTACTGCGATGTCTGCAAGGATTTTACGATCGATCTCAACAGACGCCTTTTTCAAGCCGTTGATGAAACGCGAATAGCTCATTCCATTTTGACGTGCAGCAGCGTTAATACGTGCAATCCATAACTGACGGAATTGACGCTTACGCTGACGACGGTCGCGATATGCATATTGACCTGCTTTAGTTACCGCTTGTACCGCTACGCGATACACACGACTACGAGCACCGTAGTAACCTTTAGCTTGTTTTAATACTTTTTTGTGACGTGCGCGTGCTACGACGCCGCGTTTTACTCTAGCCATTTTTCAGTCTCTCCTAAGTAAGTTATACGTACGGCAACATACGCTGAATAAGAGCGGTATCACTAGTGTGAACCAATTTCTTACCACGTAGATGACGTTTACGTTTAGTACTTTTCTTGGTCAAAATATGACGCAAGTGAGACTGTTTGCTTTTAAAGCGGCCTGAAGCTGTTTTACGAAAACGCTTCGCTGCTCCGCTGTTTGATTTCATTTTAGGCATTGCTAAAACTCCGCATTGTTAATTAACCTAACCCAATTTAGTTGTGGGGTCGGTGTTAAAATTTGCAGCAAGGTGTTTTAAGTTGTGCAGACTTAAAAACTTTAGACCATTACTACTTCTTAATTGGGGCGAGCACCATGATCATCTGTCTGCCTTCCACTCTGTGAGGGAAAGACTCGCAGTTAGCGATATCTTCAAGATCAGCTCTAACACGCTTCAACAAGTCAATACCTATCTCTTGATGCGCCATTTCGCGTCCGCGGAAACGGATCGTTACTTTAGCTTTATCACCACCTTCTAGAAAGCGACGCAGGTTGCGCAGTTTTACCTGGTAATCGCCTTCATCAGTGCCAGGGCGAAATTTAATCTCCTTGACCTGAATTTGCTTTTGTTTCTTCTTTTGCTCTTTTTGAGCTTTGCTCTTTTCAAATATGAACTTGCCGTAGTCCATAATTTTACATACTGGAGGAGCAGCATTAGGGCTAATTTCGACGAGGTCTAAACCAGCGGTTTCCGCTTGTTGTAAAGCCTCTTCTATTGTGACTACGCCAACCGGTGAGCCATCTTCAGCAACCAATCGTACTTCGTTAACCGTAATTTCTTCGTTAATCCGGGCTTTATCGCCCTGAGCTTTGTTTGCAGCGCCTTTAATTTGATATTCCTCCAAGAACATTAAAATATGTCGTAAATGCTAAAAGATTATTCTGATAGCACCACGAATCGCCGTATTATACCTATTCTTTAACGTAGTGCTATTGAATTTTTTTAGATTTAATATCAGCGAGTATATGTTGTGTAAAACCATCGATACTCATAACGCCTAAATCGACACCTTTTCGGGTGCGAACGGCCACTTGATCCGACTCTTTTTCTTTATCTCCTACTACTAATAGGTAAGGTACTTTTTTCATAGTGTGCTCGCGAATTTTAAAACCGATTTTTTCGTTACGTACGTCTTGTTTCACGCGCACGCCGGCCGCTTTTAACTGCCTCACTACTGAGGCTACATAATCGGCCTGACTGTCGGTTATATTAGCGACCACTACCTGCATGGGCGCAAGCCAAGTTGGAAATGCCCCTGCATACTCTTCGGTTAGTATTCCGATAAAACGTTCTAACGAACCTAAAATGGCCCGATGGATCATCACCGGCACACGTCGTTCGCCATCTTCTGCCACATAGGTAGAACCTAAACGACCCGGCATTGAAAAGTCGAGCTGCACAGTGCCGCACTGCCAGGCTCGATCTAAACAATCATGTAAGGTGAATTCTATTTTAGGACCATAAAACGCGCCCTCACCCGGTAAATAGTCAAATTCGATATCGCCTGCTTTTAAGGCATCGGCGAGTGCTTTTTCAGATTTATCCCAAATTTCGTCAGAGCCAACGCGTTTTTCTGGGCGCGTAGATAACTTCACGGCGATCTTTTCAAAACCAAAAGTGGCATAGGTGTCGTACACCATCTTAATGCAGTCGCTGACCTCATCGAGTATCTGCTCTTCGGTACAAAATATATGAGCGTCGTCTTGCGTAAAGCCTCGCACCCGCATCAGTCCATGCAGTGCACCGGAAGGTTCGTTACGATGGCAACAACCAAACTCAGCCATTTTCAAAGGTAAGTCACGATAAGACTTTAGGCCTTGGTTAAATATTTGTACGTGACCCGGGCAGTTCATTGGTTTAATCGCATACTCGCGCTTTTCAGACACGGTGGTAAACATGTTGTCACCGTATTTATCCCAATGCCCAGACTTCTCCCACAAAGTGCGATCCATCATTAGCGGGCCTTTTACTTCGTCGTAGTCGTAGGCGTGAAGTTTAGTGCGTATAAACTGTTCTAATTCGGTGTATATCGTCCAACCGTCGTTATGCCAAAACACCATGCCCGGTGCTTCTTCTTGCCAATGAAACAAATTGAGGGTTTTACCAATTTTACGATGATCACGTTTCTCGGCTTCTTCTAGGCGATTTAAGTAGGCTTTCAACTGCTTTTTATCGCCCCACGCAGTGCCGTAGATGCGCTGCAACATTTTATTATCAGAACTTCCACGCCAGTAAGCCCCGGCCACTTTCATTAGTTTGAAGTGCTGGCAAAAACGCATATTTGGAACATGTGGGCCTCTGCACATATCCACATATTCTTCGTGGTGATAGAGGCCGGGTTTGTCGTCTTTGGCGATATTTTCGTCTAGTATTTCGATTTTGTATGACTCACCGCGCTGTTCAAAGGTATCGCGAGCCTGTTGCCAAGTTACGGTCTTTTTTACGACGTCGTAGCTGGTTTTGGCTAGCTCTAACATGCGTTTTTCAATTTTTACGAGCGCTTCGTCGTTGAGCGGCTCTTCGAGATCTACGTCATAATAAAAGCCATTATCAATGGTTGGGCCGATGGCCATCTTGACGTCTGGATAAAGTTGCTTAATCGCATGACCAATTAAATGCGCACAGCTGTGGCGAATAATTTCCAAGCCTTCATCATCTCTTACGGTAATAATTTGTAAACTGGCATCTTCATTAATCATGTCGACGGCGTCGGCTAATTCACCGTTTATTTTGCCGGCGATTGTGGCTTTCGCTAGACCGGGGCCAATGTCGTTGGCAACATCTAAAATGCTAACAGGATTGTCGAATGCGCGCTGACTACCGTCAGGAAGTGTAATTATAGGCATGGTGTTCCTTTATTCAGTGGTGACACAAACCAAGCGCCACTTGATATTTTTTTGGATAATTTGCGTAGATATATGCGTACGAGTAATAACGCGCTGAATTATAACGACATGGCACTGCCACATGCAATGTAAAACCGCTGTGTTAAGCTGATTAATCGGGCTTATTCGCATAACTTTGATGACTTTGTAAGTAATTTTGTCATAAACACCCAATTTAAACACTTTTGAGGCTAAATTCTAACCATGCTCATTCGTATTATTACGCTAAGTTTTTGCTTTGTGCTAAGCGCTTGCTCACAAAACGACAAAGTAAAATCTGATTTAGATAACTTGGCTGAACGCCTCGAAAGCTTCACGCAAATTAGCGTATCAGCCTATGATAGCGATGCCAGTCTAAATGCACCAATTAAAAACAGTTTGGCAATCGATGTCCCGGAACTGCAAATCGCACTGCGAGAATTCTATGCCATTGATGACTGCCCACTGAGTCAATTTATTGCAGAGCGAAACACCGCATTAGGCAAAACACAGCTACCCTCTACGCGCTTTATTTATGAGCAGCGTTTATTGAGCACGTTAAAAAGTTGCATGCAGCAGTTGCCTGTAGACGACCCTATGCAAGAACAACTGCAAGGCTGGATTGAACAAAAACAAACTAACCTACCCTTGGTGTGGTCAAATATGATGACGCAATCAGACGAATCGTATCTGGCTTTTACCGCCTCTGGAGGATACATATCGGGCGCAAGTAATGACGGCTTGCAGCCAAGCAAGCTTGCTTTGGTGTTTTTAATCAATGTATTGAATGCGCAAACCATTGATAGTGGTCAACTAGAGTTGCATTTACGCGATTTAAGCAACGCTCGCTTACCCGCCAAAATGTGGCGGACACAAGCCTTACTCAGCGAGTCTTTGCCGCCGATGTCTCAACTGCTTGAAACATACATTCAAAATAACCAAAACGCGTGTAGCAGTGCTAAAAAAGAAGAACTTAAGATCATGCGCAACATTTTCACGCTGTTTTTTGCAGATAACATTCAGCCGCTCGCCAGTCAGCTAAATCACTATCAGTATCAGCTCAACCCGAGTTTTGAAACGCTTGCCAATCACCCGCATATACCCACTGATTGGGCAGACTACATTAAACGACAGTATCTGAACTCGGCACAGCAATACAAGCAAACCATGCAGCAACACATAGAGCTATGGCAACAAGTTTTTAAGCTGTGTGAATAGATACCGTGCATGAAAATTTTAGTTAACGTTGGAAATTTGAAATGCTGACAGCGCTGCCAAGCGAGAATATTTATGCATAGCTTATCGCGTTAGAATCTCTCGATAAACCAACAAAAGCTGATATGATTAACAGCAACTTAGAGTGAGACTTCAGGCAAATATGTACGATATCCCCATTTTAAATTTGAAGAATTCTGTGTCTGATGCCGAATGGCATACCCGCGTTGAACTTGCAGCCGCCTACCGCTTGCTAGTTATGCACGGCTGGGATGATTTGATTCATACACACATTTCAGCCCGTATTCCGGGTACAGAAGACCTTTTAATTAATGCCTTTGGGCTGGCCTTTGAAGAAATCACGGCATCCAACTTGGTAAAAATCGATATTCACGGCAACATTATCCAGCCCGACTGCCCTTTTGATATCAATCCTGCGGGGTTCACTATTCATAGTGCCGTGCACATAGCCCGACACGAAGAGCAGTGTGCCATTCACTTGCATCACCCCGATGCCATTGCAGTGGCGAGCTGTGAAGGCGGCTTGCAGCCATACAGTCAGTATTCTGCGTTTGCACTTGCCAGTATGAGCTATCATCATTACGAGGGCTTAGCGGTAGTTCATGAAGAAATTAAACGACTACAAGCCGATTTGGGCGATGCGAATTTTATGTTGCTCAGAAATCACGGGGCACTGACCATGGGTTTGACCATTGGTGATGCATTTATGCACATGTACGACTTACTCAGAGCCTGCGAAATACAGGTAAAGATGCAGCAGGCTGCAGATACACTGATTAAAGTCGAACAAAGCATTATCGATGGCATAAAAGCGCAGGCAAATATTGTGCATACCGGACAAACCGGCGGACAAAAAGCTTGGCCTGCGATGATGCGAAGAGTTAAACGCCAGTATCCCAACTTTGATATTTAATGTTCCTTAAAGACGAGCGAGCCACATAAAACATGAAAATAACCCACGTTGAAATTTTTGACATTCACTGCCCTGAAAGACCCCCTTGGAACCCAATTTTTGTGCGCGTTCATACCGACGAAGGCATACACGGAGTTGGAGAAGCTGGCCTTGCTTACGATTGGGGGCACAGCGCGGCGGCGGCGATGATCAAAGAAATTGCAGAAGCCATTTTAATTGGTTTTGACCCCTTTAAAACAGAGTTACTCTGGTCACGCATGCTGCGTGAGAGTTTTTGGGGATTAGGCGGCGGGCCGGTTTTATACTCAGCGATGAGCGCTATCGATACCGCATTATGGGACATCAAGGGCAAAGCCTTGAACGTACCTGTATACCAACTACTAGGCGGCAAAACCAATGACAACTTGCGCACTTACGCAAGCCAGCTACAGTTTGATTGGAGCCAAGATTGCGTAAAAATGCTGACCCCTGCTGACTACGCGCGCTCCGCTGCAAAAGCTATGGCCGAAGGCTATGACGCCGTAAAGGTAGACCCCATTGTATATGATGAAAACGGCGACTCTAGCTACGATCGCACTAAATTGTTTACCCCTAAACAAATGAAGCTGTTTGGCGATCGTTTGCGCGCAATTCGCGCAGAGGTGGGTGATGAAGTAGATATCATTTTTGAAGCGCACTCCCTAATGGGCTGCGCCTCAGCTATTCAAATGGGATCAATTATCGAAGAAGTTGGCTGTATGATGTTTGAAGAGCCTGTCAATTACTTAAATTCTGCAGTTCACAAAAAGGTCGCTGAAAACGTTAAGGTGCCCATTGCTGGAGGTGAGCGCTTGTATCATCGTTGGGATGTGCGCCCCTACTTTGAAGATCAAAGCATTGACGTGTTGCAACCCGATGTAGGCCTATGTGGCGGTTTTACCGAAGCGAAAAAGGTCTGTGACTATGCTGACGTTTACGATATCCGCATCCAAGCACACGTCTGTGGCGGCCCAGTTGCCACGGCAGCCGCGCTGCAGCTAGAAGCCGCAATTCCGAATTTCTTAATCCATGAGCATCACACCTACGCCATTAAACATTGGAACCGTGAGCTGTGCATTCAAGACTATCAGCCCGAAAATGGTTTATTTAAAGTGCCAGACTTACCCGGCATTGGTATTGAATTAAACGACGAAGTAGTCATGCGATCACCACGAGTTGTAGTTAAGTAACTGATAGCAAGTAACGCATAGCAAGTAACGCATAGCAAGTAACACTTAGTAAGCAATATAAAGAGGCGCTGATAAGGTATTCTCAGCGCCTCTTTTTATATGCTGGCCTCACTGCAAATCCTAATCTTCAAATTGATATATTCTTTGCGCGTTTTCAAAACACACTTTGTTAATATCAAGTTCGCAGTCACGCCCTAATTCAATCATGTGCGTCCAATAATCTGCGTAGCCTTGCGCAAATAACACCAGCGGAAAATTGCTGGCAAACATCATGCGTTCATCCGTAAAACACTTCGCAATATATTTAATACAAGCCTTTAGCCTAAACTGAAACTCTGCTTTGACATAATCAGGCTGCATCATTTCCCATGCGGAGCACTTTACCGATACCTTTGGCATCTGTGCTAGCCGTGACATGTTATTTTGCCAAATCGCAAGCTTGAGAGATGGCAAAGAGCTTGCGTCTTCATAGATTTCCGATAGTGGCGCAAAGCCCGCATGATTGAGCACTACGGCTAAGTTAGGCACCTTTTTCAATACCTCGACAAGCAGATCTGCCGTTGACTCATCGCAAAGCGCTGCTTGTAACTCAAAAAGCAAACTATTGCGTTCTAAATATTGAAGATTAGCGACAGCATGCTCGCTTGTTAGCACGCTATGGGCATCGTCATCGAGGATATGACGTATACCTTTACAAGACCTAAATTCAGACTGTTTGTTGACGGCATCGGCAAAGTGCTGTGGTTCCCAAATGAGGTTTGCATAACCCGCGCTTCGGCACTGCAGCGGCGTGTATGTGTCGCTTTGAGAGGCCTCATGCGCGCTTAATTTCATGCTTTGATTGTATTGCGTAATAAGCGCTTCTACATTCTGGATTTCTCGCCATGGCTGATGATTATCAAAACCCGCTTCAATATGCACCAAGCCAACTAAGCAAGCATCGCCGTTTAGCGTCATGTCCGTGGGTATGAATGAACGAGCAATTTTTGCCTGTTGAACAGGGCTTAAGGTATTTAACCACCCGTACTCACCCGCTTGTAGGTCGAACAGGTGGACGTGAGGGTCAATTACTTTTGTGATCATTGCGCGCTATAACCGCCGTCTATTACCTGTAGGCTACCGGTAATAAAACTGGCATCGTCTGAAGCTAAAAACTGCACCATAGCGGCCACCTCATCTGCTTGTCCAATTCTGCCGAGGGGCTGTAACTTGGCTTCTTCCGCATGTACGGCGTTTTTATCGGCACCTGATGTTTCACAGTAGCGATCAATTGCAGCATGATAAAGGGGCGTTTCAATGGTGCCAGGGCATACCGCATTGGCGCGAATATTATATTTGGCGTAATCAATGGCGGTGGTTTTCGCCATTGAAGCCAAGGCATGCTTACTAAGGTTGTAGGCAAAAGAATTCGATTTGGCTACCAAAGCCTGCTCAGAGGCAATATAAATAATGCTGCCGCCCCGTTGTTTCATATGCGGTAAGCAGGCTTTTGTTGCAGAATAAGCGCCTTTCACATTTAAGTTAAACATGGCTAATAGCGTGGCCTCATCAGTATCTTCGATATTGGCCGAAAGGTGTTTACCGGCGTTACATATTAGAACATCAATGCCCTGTTGTGACGCAATATCGGCAATACAGGTGCTTACCGCATGGTGATCAGTCATATCACAGCGCACAAATATGCCTTGTTCGCTGTTTTGAATATCTAAGTTAAATACGCGACACCCACTGCTTACAAATCGCTTCACAATGGCCAAGCCAATGCCTGAACTCCCGCCTGTGACCAGCACTGTTTTTTGCGTGGTTTTTTGTGTAGTTTTTTGTGTAGTTTTTTGCATAGACTCCTGCATCGTCATTGACAACCCTCTACTTAGTCCAACTCGCTAACATTCCTTATGGTAATGACTCAGGCGAAATAAAACCACTTAAAACAATATTCCCAGCATTTTGTTTCTTATTTGCACGAGTGTCATGATTGCTTACCACTTTGGTCTACTGTTTATAGCTTTAAATGCAAATGCGATTGACTCTCATTTGCATAAGCAATAGACTTGCGCCACAAATTCCAAGACAAGTTAACTTTTCATGTTTAAACACCTCACGCAAGTCACGCTTATTAGCGCGGCTGTCGCCCTTGCCTTCTGCACATCTGAAGTATTGGCGAATGATTCAACACCTCCCATCATGCAGGCGCCAGATTCTGCTTCTGAGATTGAGCGCATTACCGTGCGCGGTGCCTACTTTGGACAACAAAATGCAGATGCAGTGAAAACTCCTACCCTGTTGGTAAATGTTCCGCAGTCTTTGTCAGTTATCTCTAGCGAGCAAATTCAAGCACAAGGATTTGTATCTATTGCTGATGTCTTACAATACACACCAGGCGCCTCAATTGGTCAGGGCGAAGGACATAGAGACCAGATGACCATCCGTGGTCAAAATACCACTGCCGATTTTTTCATCGACGGTTTACGCGATGACGTTCAGTATTTTCGCCCACTTTATAATCTAGACCGCGTTGAGATTTTACGCGGCGCGAATGCCCTGCTCTTTGGTCGAGGCGGCGGCGGCGGCATTGTCAATCGAGTCACCAAAACCGCTAATCCGAATGAGCAGTTCACGCGTTTAAACGCCAACATCGATAGTTTTTCAAATACGATGATGGCAATTGACCATAACGGCCAACTAAGCGACGACCAAGCCATTCGCATTAACGGTTTCTATGAACACCTCGATAACCACAGAGATGAGTTTGACGGCACTCGCTATGCATTTAACCCTACCTATACCAACAACATAAGCGATGTCACTCAATTAGTACTTTCTTATGAATACATCGATGATGACCGTGTAGTTGACAGGGGTGTGCCCAGCTTAAATGGTCGACCGCTAGCCGGCGTAGAAGACACCTTTTTTGGCGACAAAGACCTCAACTTTACGACCTTGCAAGCTCACGTTTTTAGAGCCAAGTTTGACCATCAACTCTCTGAAAATTGGTCGATTAATAGCACGTTACAATATGCTGATTACGACAAACTTTATCAAAATCTGTATCCGACAGCTTTTGATGAAGACGCCAATACAGTTACTCTAGATGGTTACATAGACGCTACCGCACGCGAAAACTTGATTGTGCAATTTAACGCAGTTGGGCAGTTCATGACCGGTAGCTTTGAGCATACAGTGTTATTAGGCGCAGAATATGGCAACCAAGACACCGCAAATAGTCGTCGTGATACTCTGTTTGCGGCGAGTAACGATGACCAGATAAGCTTCGCGTTTACCGACCCACTCATCATTCCTTCAGTTGGTTTCACGGACTTTGTCAGAGACCGCTCGTCAGACGTCAATTTTAGCTCGATATTTTTACAAGATGAAATCAAGCTAAATGACCACTTTATTGTAGTAGTAGGACTGCGTTACGATCGTTTTGACATCGACGTATTTGACCAAATAGAAGCCAGTAATGGGCCAACGGACGGGAACGATGGCAGCTTAGGTCGGGCAGACAGCGAGGTATCACCAAGACTAGGCGCTATCTACAAACCGAATGATGATATTTCATTTTATGTGAGTTTGAGCCGCTCATTTTTACCGCGCTCCGGCGATCAGTTTTTATCCCTTTCAATCAACTCTCAAGCGCTTGCTCCAGAGGAGTTTGAAAACCGCGAAATCGGCTTGAAATACAATATTACTGATACCTTGAGTTTTACTACTGCGTGGTTTGAAGTCACTCGCGAAAACGGCACGGTCACCGACCCTAGCAACCCTGAAAATCTGCTTATCACAGGTACTCAAACCAGCGGTTTTGAAATTCAGTTAGTCGGCTATATTAACGACGCATGGGAAATCAGTGCCGGTTACAGCAACATCGACGCAGAAGAAACCGGCCGCGTGACCGCAGCGAACGACATAGGTAACCGCACGCTGTCGCAGGTACCTGAAAATATGTTTACGGTATGGAACCGCTATGAGCTGAACGAAGCGTGGGCCTTTGGCTTAGGCGTGATTTATCAATCAGCGCAGTTTGCTTCATTGAGTAATAATGTTGAATTACCTGACTTTACGCGGATAGATGCTGCGGTTTACTACAATGTGTCAGAAGATCTGCAGGTGCAGTTAAATGTTGAGAACTTGCTAGATGAAGCTTACTTTCCTGCCGCACATAACGATAACAATATCAGCATAGGTGAGCCGGTTAACGCCCGCTTGAGTGTGTCTTATCAGTTTTAGGTAAGGTATATTTACTTAAGCTGAACTACGGGTAAGAAACAGCGCTCAGTTTACTTAGTTTGAAAAGTACTTTGACAAGTACTTATGCGCTTTAATTAAAAACGCCGACAAATAGTAAAGCACTTGCCGGCGTTTTTGTTCTTGTAGGTTTGTTTAACGTGTTCTATTTTTCAATAAATGCCTGCTCAATTACGTACTCGCCGAGTGTTCGCGACGTTGCTTTTGAAAAGCCCTTTTCGTCTAAAATATGCATTAAGTCTCGCAGCATATTGTTGTTACCACAAATCATAAAGCGGTCGTCATGCGTGTTGATATCGGGTAGCCCTAGATTCTCAGTTAGCTGACCGCTTGTGAGTAAAGAGGTGATGCGCGTATGATGACTTTCGCTGTCTTGTAACTCGTTAACGCTTTGATATTGAAAGGCTTCACGCGTAACGGTGGGATAATACAAGAGCTTGTTTTTGACATCCTCTCCAAAATACTCGTTTTGCGGCAGTTCCTTTTCAATTTCGTCTTTGTAGGCCAGCTCTGAAATATAGCGCACGCTGTGCACCAGTATCACCTTTTCAAAAGCATCGTAGATAAAGGGGTCTTTTATAATGCTCATGAACGGAGCTAAGCCCGTACCAGAGGATAATAAGTACAAGTGCTTGCCAGGTTTTAAATAACCGGGTACCAACGTGCCTGTGGCTCTTGTGGTGAGAATAATCTCGTCACCCACTTGAATTTTTTGCAATCGAGAGGTCAGCGCCCCATCGGCAACCTTAATACTAAAAAACTCCAGTTCCTCTTCGTAATTAGCCGAAGCAATGCTGTAAGCTCGTAACAATGGGCGTGAATCCACTTCTAAGCCAATCATTACAAATTGCCCGTTTTCAAAAGTAAAGCTACTGCCGCGTGTTGTCTTAAAGCTAAACAGGGTATCGTTCCAATGATGAACTTTGGTTACGGTTTCAGTTATGGTGTTGCGCATCTTTTTCCTTCATCAAATTTACAGCACTGAGCAGTCAAGCGCACATCAGCTAACACATGGGCGAATTTGACTAACAGCAAATCTATAGTCGCTTAGACACCATAGGGATCATAAGCGCAAACCCTTAATTCACCAAGTAATTGCCACTTGCCTGCTGACGCTAATCCGCCAATACCAATTTAATTGACAAGTGCTAACAATCCATTTACTTTTAGTGACCAATTTGTATACCAATAAATCAAATGCATGCGCATAAGTTTGCTATATTGGTAATAATAAACGAGAGGCAGTGCAGTGATTCGCTTTGTTTTTATTCTAAGTACTTTTCTGTTTTTAAATGGCTGCGGTGGCAGTTCTGCAGTCAATAATCCGCCTGCACCACCGGTGCTCCCGCCCACGCCGCCACCGTCGTCGAACATACCTGACCCTATATTCCCCGCTGACACAAGCAGAACAACTTGTGCGGGATTAGATTATATTGAATTGCTCAGTGTAGAAAGTGATAGCACAGTAGATGCAGGCTTTGAAGCTTCAAAAGCCATTGATGGCAGCTTATTACCAAACAACAGATGGCAGAGCAGCGCCAGTGATGCCCAGCTCACTGTCGAGCTAGGCTATCGCCACCTTATAAAAGAAATAGGAACCGCTTGGTTTGAGGGCGATCAAAGTACCAATTCCTTTGACATTTCAGTTTCTGAAGATGGCCTGACATACACGACGCTCCTAAGTAATGAAACCAGCTCGGGTACAAGCCACGCCATTGAACGCTTTGATGTACCCGACACCGTGGCTCGATTTGTAAGAATAATCAGTAACGGCAATATGAGTAATACAACCGCACTCTCTGAAATAGCGGTGTTTGGGTGCCCCTTGGATGTTAGCTCTGCGCCATTAAAGCCGCAGACAGTGGATTTGGCTCAATACAATTTAAGTCCTAATGCTCCATCAGGCGATAATTTCGATTTACTGACATGGGCTCTAGATACGCCTAGGACTGACCCTAGCGATGGTTTTTCGTTACGCGCGAGCGAGCGTCAGTTAGATGCAGGTTTTACAGATGATGAATATTTTTTTACCGCAGATGACGGCGGAATGACTTTTAGAGCAACCATTTTTGGTGCAAAAACCTCCGCCAACACCAGCTTTACACGGTCTGAGCTACGTGAAATGTTGCGCAGAGGCAACACTGGCATTTCTACTCAAGGCGTGAATTTAAACAATTGGATCCTTGGCTACCAACCTGATCCAGGACGCTCAGTGGGCGGCAGAGGCGGCGTATTGCAAGCGACCCTTAAGGTAGACAAGGTTACAACTACTGGCAGTCAGTCACATACTGGTCGAGTAATTATTGGGCAAATCCACGCCGGTGACGACGAGCCCATTCGCCTTTATTATAAAAAGTTTCCAAATAATGAGCGCGGTTACATATATTTTGCCCACGAATTAAATGGTGGTGAAGATTTATGGAAAACGGTGTTAGGGCCCGTAAACAATAATCAAAACAACCAACCTATATTTACGAGTAACCCTGCACAAGGCATCGCACTAGGTGAGGTATTTTCATATGAAATTATTCAAGAAGGCGCCAGAATCGACGTGATCATTCGCCGTGGTGATTTGAACGCTCCGATTATTGCGCATCAGTACGTAGATATGATTGCTGAAAACAGTGGATATGATGTGGTGGACAATTGGAATTACTTTAAAGCCGGCGCGTACTCTCAAAATAATACTGGTGAAGATGGCGACGCTAATGGTGTTGGCTCTGATTACGACCAGGTGACGTTTTATTATTTGAAGAATTCGCATTAGCGATTTAGGAGTATGATTGGTACGACTACCCAGACTCGAACTGGGGACCTCTACCATGTCAAGGTAGATTTTTTACATTTCAATATTTTTCAACCTACCTCAAATGTATTCATAAAGCATTGTTTTTAAATATTAATTTCAAATATACCTTTTCATTTGCTATAATTCCCTTTCACACTATTACCCATTTTTAGTTTGCATGCAAACCAGGAGTTTATCATGTCACGGAAAAGCATAACGTCCATAACAGAAGAGAAATCGATAAAGCATGTTAAAGACGGAAATTATCGTCAAGAGTTGAGCTGCCAGAAGATTGTTGGGTTTCACCTACAAAAATTGAAATCGGGTGCAAGTTGGCGATTCCGTTATACCAATGCTGAGGGGGATAAGAAATCTTTTGTTATTGCAAATTATGTAGACGGTACTGCCGATCGGATTAAAGCTGCTGAAATAGCCCTTCAACATAGGGCTGATATCAACAATGGCATTGATGTCCTTGCGAATAAGAATAAACAAAAAGAAGAAACAAAGAATGAAATAAAAGCATATTCGCATATCACTATAGGTGAATACTTAAATACCGATTATTCAATTCATCTAAGCAGAAAAACAAATTCTGGAAAGGCTACGTTTAATAAGATTAATTCCAGCTTTAAAGAATATTTAAAGCTCCCCATCGCTGATGTTGACCAGAAATTGATTAACCAATGGCAACACGCCCTAGAAGAAAATCGCATCGCTCATGTAACGATTGAAAGCTATTACAAGGTCTTTAAGACTATGATAAGAAAAGCGGTGAACGACAAAGTAGTTGCTAAAAACCCGCTTGACTCCGTAGTTCTCCAAAGCCAAAAAACTGATGGCAAAGTCAAACAAAAAAGCACCGAAGACAAACGAAAACGCAGGATGCTCACAAAAGATGAGCTTGGTAGCCTGTCTAAAGCACTGAAACTTTTCAAAAAGAAGTATTCTAAAACAGACCATTTTGGATACCATGCGGATGGCTTTTGGTTTTACATGTTTTATAAAATTGGAGCTTATTCTGCCCTAAGGGTTGGAGACCTCCATGAATTAAGATGGGAAGAGATTATGCTTGAGCAAGAGCGTATCAGTCTTATTCCTTCAAAAACTCAGCATCATCCCAATCCTTGCGAGGTGACCATACCTTTAAATACAGGGATACTAGACGAGATTAAATGGTGGCACGCGCTAACAGGCTCCCCAACTTCTGGCTTCGTCTTTGCCAATGTTGATGGTAGACGGCGCCATCGACAAGCACATGAACGTTATTGGAAAGAACTACTAGAACTAGCTGGCATTGAATATGAGCTGCACTTCTATTCACTGAGACATCACTTTTGTAGCAAATTGGTTGCTGAAGGAATACCGTTATTATCGGTTGCTAAACTAGTTGGCCATAAAAGTCAGCGCATGATTGAAAAATATTATAGTCATCTCTGTCCTGATGTTTCTCAGAAGGCAATGAACATCATCTCTGGTGATTTTGATGATTAAATGGCGAATTAGTATTAGGGTCACCAAACAATCCTTGCCTATTCGCCAGTTAGCCGTAATTAAAAGAATCAAGTCGACTACAGATATGGTTTAGCATATCTGAGATCCCTCAAAACATTTTTTATATCTCTATACATCACCTTCGAATCGTCTCTCAATGAAACGATCGACATCATCTCGGAGCCATCTGCGCTTGCCGCCCAGTTTTATTGAACGTGGTAATTGATTAAGTTCTCGGTAACGCCATAGCGTCGTTTGAGAAATACCAAATAGTTCGCACATTTGCTGCGTAGTGTAGAATTTGTTTTCAATCATAAATCTCATCCTTTGAGTACTTCATAAAATTGGATTTCTTGGCATGACAGCGCATGCAAAGCTGACGTCCATGTGAGTTCCAAATGTATGCTCTGAGATCTTATATTGTCGTGTTGTTTTTTATACCTATGTATAGATATACATATTTACTTTTTGAAAATTCCTTTAAATATTTTTTGCACTTCGTAATAAAGTTCCTGAGTAAATACAATAAGCGTTTATCTGTTGAACTTTACAGTAAAATATTGATATCCATTAAATAATTCATCGAAAGACGAGGCAAAATATAGTGTTATGAATTTTTTTGACGTTTGTGTCTTTTTTGAGCGCTATTAATTTTAGGGGATAGTTACAGTTGGCTTGTATTAATACATACTAACTTAGTATCTTGGTGGTAGATTGCTATAGCAGAGTAATATGACAAAGTTAATTTTTCGTATTTAGGTACGTTAACTCACGATTTTCATTCACTAATATTAGCAGGCTTTAAAATTAGTTGGGTTAGAGAGAGGAAATCTCCGCCAGAAAACTCAAGCCCTTGTAACTCGTGGTTTGTAGCTACTGTGTAATTATGATGACAGAGTTTAGTGGCAGTGTAAAGTAGCTGTTTTTCTTAATGCCTTTTGCGCTTAGTATGCGTCTACTATAATAGTCAAATGAATCGCTTAAGCACTAAAAGTTAATTGAAATACGTCACAACTTTTCATTGAACAGCAATTAAAGCTCAATAAACATTGAGCTTTCAAAATACAATAACGCTACTGTTGCCAACTGAAAGAAAACTCTGCACTTTTTGACGTTGGTTTGTTTTCGGGCTGCTTCATTTTCACTGTCATAGGGAATGGAAAGTCGACTCCCAAGAGCAGTGCTTCGCCTTGTCCTAGGACTGGTAAGAAGGAAGCAGAACGTTGATCAATAGCACCGACCGCTTTTCTCACTATATCTTGATCTAGTTGATTGGTTAATCTGTGGACTATCAGCGTACCTATTTGACTTAAAACATCTTCTGGAATATCTCTAGGCCTTTGTGTTGCGATGACCGTATTAAGCCCATATTTTCTGCCCTCTTTAGCTATGTTACCAAAAGCGTCAAGCTCAAATCGGCTAGTGTCTTCGCCAATTCGTTTGTTAAGGAATTGATGTGCCTCATCAATAAAGACTAATAAAGGTTTGTCATGGCTAATATGCCCATTTCTTGCTACCGACAATAATTTTCTGCCAATTGCATTAACTAATATTTCGCGGGAGTTAGCTTCGAAAGGGACCTCTGACAAGTCTAAACGAATGAGCTTGTCCTGATTATCAGGCGAACAAAAGTCATCAATTAAATTCGGCACTGTTTTCAAGTTAGGATCAACATCAATCATCCACTTTAAATGATTGTTATTAGAATAAGCCTTAACTCTTGATATAAGATTCAGACAATGCCCAACATCGTTGTCAGCACGATTTCCCCAGATAGTTGTATCCGGATTATTTGCAGAGCCTCCATTTGGCCAAACACACTCATTTACGATCTGTTCGGCAACACTACTAAAACTCCATGGGCTTAAATGCATAATGTTGCTCATATTTAAAAGTGCATTTTCAAAAGTTTGCTTTAGTTGCCCAGCCTTAATAAGAAGATTGTTAGGTGTTATTGGCAGACCGTGATTGTCTTCCCTAAAATATTGATTGACGACTTTTAAACTTTCAATTGCAGCATCTAACTTTGGTGATTGACTCTGTGCCGATGGTCGTAAAAAAGCTCTAATATCTGAATCAGTAAATTGCCAGTGTGGAAAAGTAACTTTATTTGCTGGCGTTGCATTTTGATTTTCACCCACAAAGTAACTTTGACAAGGTAGTTCGCTATATTCTCCGGTCGGATCTATTATTATCGCTTTACCGCCGGCTGACTCTACCTGTTCTATAATGGTTGCCATTGAAAAGCTTTTGCCTCCACCAGTAGTGCCAAGAATTGCACAATGTCTCGAAAATAACTTTTCGGGTGTTACGTGAATAGTGACGCCTTCATCATGGGGGAGCTCTGCCAGGGGCATATAAATATGTGCGCTTGAATCATCTTGTTTTCCCTCTGCTAGCAAAGAAACCAAATAAGGATGTGCGGAATAAACCTGACTACCCAAACGAGGGTGTTGTCTAATTCCTTTAAAATTTCGACCATTCGCAGGGTTTATGCTTACCAGTATCTGAACTAATCCAATAGGATGATTTGCTGTTGGTTTGTCAATTAAACCATCTACACTTAGCCGTTCACCACCTTCGATCCATACTTTAACCAGCCGACCTAGTATTGATGTATCACCTACATCAACAAAAACAAACTCATTGACTTCACCAGCGCCTATTCTATTACCGAATGACCAATTGGGTTCACCGGATCCCGCTTTGGATAAATTTATTACTATTTCTGTCGCTGAAACGCTTATGACACTACCGATTCTTCTTGCTGAGTCATACGGTGAAAACCATTCGTGTAAATCCATATATCACGCTCCCTTATTGGTTGTTGGCCGTTAGCTTTTCGAATAATTTAAACAAGTCATCTTCTGGACTCTTCGATCTTCTCTCAGGCAAGATTTCAGAAAACTGTTCGAAAGTAGAATCGACTATTGCCATTCTGCCATCACCATGGTTAATCGCAGATTTCAACAACAGTCTAATGTCACTATTAAAAGAGCCACTCTCATTAAATGCATCTTTAGTAGCTACCATTAACATAAATTCAGGATTTGTTCTTAGCGCCATCGTTAATGCGTTATTGATGTGCTTGTCATTAAACCCGAAGCCTAAGCAGAGCACCCCCGTTTTGGGCTTTTTAACAGCATCTAAAAATGATGTCATCATATCTAGGTACGGGGAGTCATAGGAGTTTTGGTACTTGGAACTGCTAGGATAAATGAAAACAGGGTCTCCGCTGATATTATCGGATGAGGTTTTCCTAATTCGGCCGTTAATTCTTCGCCAATCAACAGAACCATGCATTTTATATAGCTGAAACACGTTAGGTAGATAAGCGCCTTCACTATTAAGTGATTGTCCTCTATTAACAATATCGTAGTTAAACCACATGGGGTTGAAATAAGAAGGGTTGGAATATTCAAAACCATCTATTACGACAAACCCCGTATTTGAAGCGGCATTTTCAAAGGCTAAATCATAGTTTGTAGTGAAAAGTTTCAACCTCTGCTGTTGTGCACTTCTTCGCGCGACAGTGCGAATAAATTTGTTGTGGCTTGCCCAGTTCGCTTCATTTGGAATAAGGTCAACAAAGTCCGTTTTTTCCAAAATGGTTTGTTTAGCCTTTTCTAAAAACTTAGAGACTTGGCTCGTTCTCGTCGCAGACAAATTACCTACTGCAAGTGAGGAGTCGCAAAGCGATAAAAGTAATTCTATATCTGGCTTTGGTTTTCCAGTAGCATCTTTTTGAGATTGCAAAACAGCATAATTTGTTGCTTTTAATGTCAAATCAAACAATTTTTCATCTTCTAAGCGGCAATACTCCCATAAGTGCCACATACTTGGAGCAATTGGAGTTGCTTCATTAGGATCGTTAAATGTCATAGATGTACCAGACCCTGCCAGTATGATTAAGTTGTCGACATCTAAAATTTTATTAACGAAACGTAAAAACAACTTTAGTCCATCGCTTTCTTCATCGCTGCTCAAGTCAATTTCCAAATTTTCTCGAACATCTGCTCCGTCAATCTTAGCGATATCTGAAGACAAGAATTTAAATGTGTTATCTACCAGCATTTTAAGACCTCCTTTCCGTAATATTTTAAATGTGCCCCCTCAAAGCATTGTGTTCCCTTCAAGGCTCACAAACCAAGTCTTTTGTAGCACGCATTAATAATGCCCTTCAATATAATCATAAGCCTTACTAAACAAATCTTTATCTTTGCCTAAGCCAAATTGCGCCAAGGTTAATAACAAAGCTCTTTGAATCTCACGAGGTCCGCTATTAGTGTTTTGCCAACCATCAAACCGTGTGGCTTTTACAATTTTGTCGATTTGCCCAACTACGTCGCCGATAATTTTTGGTGTAGCCTCTGGGCGAGTTTCTAAAAATAAGGTTGTTAAGGCTTGTTTGTTGTCTTCTTGAGTCACGACTTTATCACCTGTAATGTGTTCGAACCATGCGCTAGGTTGTTTCGATGCTTATTAGTGTTCTCAGTCACAGCTGAAACTAAATCAATACTCCTAAGCGCATCATCAATCTCTTGTGCAGTTGGTTCCTCGCAAAACATTTCTGGTTCTTTTTCAAAGTCATGTGCCTCCGCTTTTTCCCTATTCTTCTTTTCTTCAGCAAATCTCCGAGCTCGCCTATAAAGACTCGAAAAGCCTTCATTCTTGATCCACTGATTTTTCTTGCCATATTCAAGCAGTTTGAAAAGTGTCAAGCGCCCCTGTTTTTTTTCACTTCTTCCGGAAGGATTTTCGAGCAAATACTTTTCTTTCAAAGCAACTTCTAGCGCCGAAAACGCTATCAACTCGGAGACTTGATGAAACCGATATACAAACCAAGAATATAAAGAAAGATTCTTAGCTGTTTCAAACAATTGAACTGTTGTTCTTGGTGCAGTTTCATTAATCGCAGTTTGACTTAATGCGTCGTGCTCAATTTCCAGCGTTGTTGAAAAGTATTTTTGGCGATAATCTGGTTCACAACTTTTGCTTAAGTCTTTTAGCTTGTCAATATCTTTGTTACTCATGAATTAAAGTCCTTTTAACATTTTCTCGTTGCAACCGTCTGCTATAAAAAGCGTTCAGTAACTATGATTTCATTTTACGCTTGTCCCGAATATAAGTGCCACTGCCGTTTTGCATTTTCATCTCGAATAGGTCAATTACCGCAAATAAATCTTTTATCTTTTTAAACCCATAATTACGTGGATCAAAAGACGCATGGTTGGAAATGTGTTGTCCTATTGTGCCTAAATTTGCCCAATCCGTGTCATCTTCAGATGCCTCGATTGCTTGGCGCAACATATTCATCAGTTTTATATCGCTTTTTATATTGGGTTTTGATTTCTTAACTGGCTTTTCGTCGCTCGTTTCGTCATCAAGATACAAGAACTTAGAACAACTATTAACTAAGGCCGCAGGCGCTTTGCGCTCGCCAAAACCAATGACAAACTTTCCATCTGCCAACGCTCGTGTAACGAGTGGCGTAGTTCACAATCTGAGGATACCAGGCGGCATATTGCGTCCACGTCTTTAGTGTACAGAATATCCATGGCATCAATTACTAGCGCAATGTCAGTGGCATTTTTGTCTTTAGTTAGGTCAAACTGCTGTATGGGCTGAATAGCAAATTCGTGGAGTACATCTTCCAATTGTTTTATGTTCTGGCTTTCCCAATTTCCGTAAGCCTTTCGAATATTGACTGCGCCATATCTTGCAAGCTCTGAAAGAGTGGTTTCAATTTTAGCCGCTGGCACATTATCTGCATCGATAAACAATGCAATTTTTTCTTCGTCTTTCACGCCTATCCTCTGCCCTCTTCCCCTAATGTATTTACAAGTTCAGTTTGGCATTAGTAAATTATAAATCAATATAATGATTACATTTACCGTACGAGTTGAAATACAACGGCATCAACTCACAAAAAAACTGAGGCGTATAGCTATTCCTCTATTTCATCGATACAAACATTGTACATGTAGTGTTTTAAAGTAACTGCCAAATTGCTAGAAAACATCGTCAATATTACGATAGTCGTTGGTTAAGCTAAACAATAGCCTCTGATAAACGGAGAAATTTTAAATATGGAAAAACACACTATTAAAATCGAAGTGAAAATTTTGTGATAAAATAAGTAGGACGGTAACAAAATAGTTTGTTTACGTCTCACTTCATTCATATGGCGGAATATATAAGGATTTGGCATGACACCATTGACGGTACTTTACAAACAGAAAAGAGTCGCTAAATGCAATAAAAATCTTGCGATGGCGTTGGTTAAGCATGATTTGCTTCTAGATAACGAAGCAAAAAGAAGCCAAAACAGGATTACAGAAAAATCCAAAGATAATGTTTACAAACTCTATGGTAAGCTGATTATAAACCCAGCAGATAGAACAAAAGCGCTTGAAGCTGTCGAGTTACTATTCACAAATGACAACCATAAAATGGACTTACAAGCGTTCAGAAAGCTCAAACATAAGCTGAAGAAATGGAGTCAAAATAACAGAAATTCTGCACCAGAACGCAAGTTCTATGAAACCATATTAAATCTGATACAGAACGAAAAGTCTACAATAATTAAGAGTAGCGATGTGTTGAATAAGTTTAATGCGCTTGAGTTAGTCAAAAGAATTTCAGATAAAAGTCGCGCATTGATTGCGATTTTACAACTACACAATCTGCGAGCTTCTTTAAATATAGATCAATCATCACAGCTTAAAATTTGCTTAGTATCTATTGTATTTAAGATACCTTCTTTGAACGAACATCAGCTATCAGCAGAGGAGCAAGAACGTTTAGTAGTGGGTTACTTCGGGCAGTATTTCCCTCAATTTCCGATTGTTTTTTCGGCTCTTCACAAAGATGAAATCGATCATCATGTACATCTTGCTATTGATGCAAGAAACAAAAACACCGGAGAATATGACTTCGTGCAGGCACAGTATGAGTTGATAAAAAAGCTGGCTAATAGCATTGCTGACTATGAAGATCTTTATTCTGATTTGGGAAAAAGTAAGAAGCAAAAAACAAAACAGATTGCTAATGTTGGTCGGCTATTGCAGACTCACTTTTATAGATATTTAAACACTCAGCAACAGAAACATGTATTTGCAAAAAAAGAATATGAAACACCCGAGCTTAAGAAATTAGAACGCAAGAAAATTGCAATTGATACGAATAAGCGGATCGCAGACAGAGAATACAACACAGCTAACTATTTAACGAAAGAGAAAAATAAGCTATCGAACGAACTAGCTATTCTTTGTAATGAACACTCAAAAGTACTCGAAGAAACTACAAAAATAAAACATAAACAAACACAGCGTGAGCTGCAAATAAAAACAATGCATAGTGATATTTACCGTTTAAGAGTCGAAAACGAGACTCTCAAAGCGAAGATAGAAGATACAAGAAGTACACTAAATGAGTATGAAGACAAGTTAAAAGGTTTGATACATTCAACATTAGTGAGCGCTATCAGTTATGCCAATAACCCGAGTGAATCACATTTAAAACTGATTGAAAAAGCCGTAGAAAAAATGTTTGTGATCCACCCTGAAGTAGCAAGAGAAGTGCGTAATGCAGCCATAGATATACAACCTAGTGAAGAACAAAAACGAGACATAAAGCATTTCGACACTTACTCTGGCATACCCGATACTGGGT
Organism: Glaciecola sp. SC05; assembly: GCF_041380235.1. NCBI lineage: Bacteria > Pseudomonadati > Pseudomonadota > Gammaproteobacteria > Alteromonadales > Alteromonadaceae > Glaciecola > Glaciecola sp. SC05. Next base: position 163,768 of record NZ_JBGIYY010000009.1, on the reverse strand, counting down.
TAAAACCCAAATAAAAGGACGCGTAAAAACCAGCAGATGTGGTGTATAAAACAGTCAACTTAATCTCTATTTTGAGTTGATGCGACGCTGTTCTTTGATAAACCACGGAGCTCACACTAGATAGCGATTGGATTACATTATAGTGATATATAATCACGAAACGATGCGCTAGTGGTTTGAAAATCTTCGAAAACGTGCTTCGAGCCGCGTTACTTAAGATGAACTGTATGAACATGAGCTTGATAGTTTCTTGCTGCAAACCCAGCCTACTGCTAGCAATAATCTGTTACAAATAATCGTTGGTTTACTGCACCTCCCACCACGGCAATTCACTATGTAAAAAATATTTTATTTAATTTGATGCCACAAAATTTTGCTTTTTTTCGACTCTATTGATATTGAATATTTTATATTGAAAGCGACATTACAAACTTTAAAACTCCGTTCATCTTCCGGTCAAAATCGTTCGACTATGTCCCCCCCGCTATGTCAGGATTTGTTGTGCAAATTAACAAATAGGATTTCGTGGCCCTCTGGGCTAGCAATTTTTTGACAATTTTAATCAGAGCCGCAGATACCTAATTATTGATTATCTGAAACTTTTGACTGGAAATAGGCCACGAAATCTTTAAAATTTAAATAAAGAAGATGTCTATAAATCACTCTAAAAAGTGTACCTAATCGTGATTGGATGATGGTCATCGTCAGTCACTCTAACCAACACCTTTGCCCCTTCACTAACGGCAATATCTGCTACCATCCTATTCCCACCAGAAGGAATAAATGACGCCTCACTTTTTTCTTTACCCGCAAGCACAACAATACTAGCAACAAGATCAGTAGCAGAATAATCTTCACCATGATCCCTTATGTAAAGGCTTACCGATTTTTCTTCTTTGACTAGCTCAAATACCATGTCATGTGCTTCTTGGACTATACCGCCATGCTTAGGCTCCAAACTGCCATGAGCTGAAACCTTAGGGGCAAAAATCATCGCAAATAATAAGACCATCAATACAAACGTAATTACTACTTTCATTGTTATTTCTCCAATTAATAGCGAACTTCAAAAGGTGTCGCTAACACAAACCTGTTTACATTACTTCGTCTGATTTACGCTGTTGCCACAGCATTGTTGCCTTGCTACCAAACTCCCTAAAGAGCAAAGGTGTGAGCAAAGTATCTAATAACGTTGAGCTAAGCAGTCCCGAAAAGATGACAACAGCAACGGGATGCAAAATTTCCTTGCCTGGTGCGTCGGCAGCCATTAACAAGGGAATAAGCGCAAATGCAGTTACCATGGAGGTCATCATCACCGGCGCTAATCGTTCTTGCGCCCCTCTAACAATTAACTGAGTGTTAAATTGCTCGCCCTCAAATTTAATCAAATTCAGATAATGACTTAACTTCAAGATACCGTTTCTTGAGGCGATACCAGTAAGCGTGATAAAGCCAACGACCGATGCCACCGAAAGCGGCGTATGGGTCAGCCACATGGCTGCAACTGCGCCTAATAAAGCCATAGGTAAACTACTCATGATAATACTGGCGAACACAAGGGATCTATAACGCATGTATAAAACTAAAAAAATGAGCGCAAATGACATTGCTGATAACAAAACTAATAAGCGCATGGCTTGCTCTTGAGCTAAGAACTGGCCCTCGATGCTTAAAAAGCTGTCGGCGCTTAATTCAACCCCATTTACTTGCTCGCGCACCATAGATAACAGTTCTTTTACGTCCACACCTATGCTGTTGGCATAAATCACCAACCTACGTCGCCCGTTTTCTCTTAGGACTTGATTGGGACCGTCGCTGATAGTGATGTCTGCAATATTAGCAATGGGAATTGCACCTGCTGGCGTATCTATAAGTACTGCACTCAAGGCTTGTGGACTTCTCATCTTTTCATCTAAACGCATGACCAAAGCATAACGTTTAACGCCGTCAATAATATCGACAACATGATCCCCATCGGTTAATAAAGCTAAATATTCTATTGCTTTGCCAGGGCTCAAGCCATATTGCAAAAGCTTGTCTGGCTTTAAACTGACCGACACTTGTGGGATGAGCACTTGTTTTTCGACATTAATATCGACAAGTCCCGGGATCGCTTCTAACTTTTGCCTAATTTTTTCTGCATTAATGCGAAGCTGATCTAAATCGTCGCCAAATACTTTGATTGCTAGTTGGGCTCTTACGCCAGATAAAAGATGGTCGAGTCGATGGGAAATAGGTTGACCAATGGCTACTTGCGCGGGTATTACGCTAAGTTTTTCACGAATTTCAGCGAGTACTTCTTCCCTTGAGCGAGACGATTCTTTTAAATCCACGTCTATTTCCGAAGAATGGACGCCCTCGGCGTGCTCGTCAAGTTCGGCTCTACCCGTTCTGCGCCCGACGGCTGTGACTTCATCAACCGATAGCAATAATGACTCTGCCAAGTGACCCATCCTATTAGATTCAGACAACGACGTGCTTGGCTGAAAAATCATCCCTAATACCAAAGAGCCCTCATTAAACGCTGGCAAAAAGGCACGAGGAAAAAATACAATCGACGACGCGCTTATGACAGCAGCAAACCCACTTACCAATAATATTGAACGCCGCTTAGGTAAGGCCCATATAAGCCATGCGCCCTGCCATTTCTTTAAAACTGACACCAAAAAGCTGTCACCTTTATTAAGTTGCTTCATTTGTGGCAACAAAAAATAGCAGAGCACGGGCGTAACCGTCATAGAAACGAGTAAAGAGGCAAGTACTGCAATAATGTATGCCTGCCCTAAAGGAGCAAACAAACGCCCTTCTATTCCTGGCAGCGCGAATAATGGTAAAAACACCAGTACGACTATGGCGGTCGCATAGACTATACCTGAGCGCACTTCTACACTTGCCCGCCATATCACATCAAAAACAGGATGAGGGTTAGCTTGTTTGGCATTTTGCTTTAAGCGGCGAAGGATGTTTTCTACATCGACTACCGAATCGTCAACCAATTCTCCAATGGCAATAGCTAAGCCACCTAGAGTCATTACATTGATAGTTTGCCCCATCCATTTAAAAATGAGGACGGTAGCCGCAAGCGATAGTGGGATAGCAAGTAAAGATATAAAGGTGGTTCGGGTAGATAACAAAAATGCAAACAAAACGATAACGACAAGAATAGAGCCATCTCTTAGCGCTTCTGTCACATTGTCAACCGACGCTTTTATAAAGTCGGCTTGGCGGAACAATATTTGGGGTGCAGACACACCCTCAGGCAAGCCTGTAGCCAGCTCCCTTAATGCCATCTCTATATCATTGGTCAGTTTAACAGTGTCAGCGCCAGGTTGTTTTTGAACATTAATAATAACTGCTGGTTTGCCGTTATAACCGCCATCACCGCGTTTTACCGCAGAGCCGTAGCGTACGTTTGCTAGTTGTTCTAATCTTACCGATGCATTGCTTTGCCACGAAACCGCCAACTGACGTAAATCATTAAGGTCAAGTGTTCGCCCTTTGTGCCGTATTAAAAACTCTCGATTGTTGAGATCAATAAATCCACCACCTTTATTAGATGCAAAGTTTTCAATGGCATCACGTACCTGTGCCATTGTAATCCCTAGGTTGCGCATGATGTCTAATTTGGGCTCAACTCTAATTTGCCTAACCTCTCCACCAATAGGAATAGCTTGCGAAATGCCAGGAATAGAGAGTAAACGTGGGCGTAGCACAAAATCGGCATACTCTCGCACGAGCATTGGATCGATATTCGCATCGGTATTAATGGGCAACGCTATTAGCATAATTTCACCCATAATAGATGATACCGGGCCCATCACTGGCGTAATACCGTTTGGTAATTGAGATATTGCTTGGTCGAGCCGTTCTGACACTAACTGACGATTGCGATAAACATCGGTATCCCAATCAAACTCGACATATAAAATAGACAGCCCAATGCCTGAGGTCGAGCGCACGCGCGTGACCCCGGTTACGCCGTTAAGCAAGTTTTCTAACGGGAATGAAACCAACTGCTCAACTTCTTCAGGTGCCATTCCGCCAGCTTCGGTCAACACCGTCACCACCGGTTTATTGAGGTCGGGAAACACGTCAATTGGTAACTGCTTACCTTGCCAAAACCCATAAACAAGTGTAATAAGTGCGAGCGCCAATACCAACAGTCGGTTGCGCAGACTCGCATGAACTAATAAGTTAAACATGCGAACTCCTAACGTATTTGGTTAAGTAAGGATGTACCCTTACTCACGACACGATTGTCTGCCCCTAATCCTTGGGTGATTAATACTTGGTTAGCTGATATCTGGCGATACTGGACGATTTGCGGTAAGAATCGTTCGGCAGATACCTTTATCCATACTATGGGTAAATTAGCAGTATTGGTCACCACCGCTTCGGCCGGCAGCACGATGCCGTTTAGACTGTTTTCAAGCTCCGCGAATACCGTGAGTGGCTGGTCAATGAGTAGCATAGATGTAGCGTTGTTGTTTGTATCTAACTCAAAGTGCAAGGTTGCCATACCTGCATTAAGCTGTGGAGAATAGCCACGGTATTGCAAATTGAGCTCTGGTATCTTGTCTATGGAAGCAGTAGTTAATTGCCCGACAAGCGAAGTGTCATTGGTAAGCGCTTCTATGTAGCGCATGTTTGATGCAATGACCTCAAAAAGAGTAGTACCCGCCTCAACCCAACGGCCGCGTCTTGCTCGATGATTCACTAGAATGCCTGTAATTGGCGCAATCAGGGGTTCGGGTTTTTCTAAACCTTGTTGCAATGCCGCTTCTTGTTCAACTAGAATTTTCAGGTCTGTTTCAAGGCGTTCTAGGGACTGTTTTGATGCCAGTTCTGCCAGATCGCGTAAACGCTTCACATCGCGTTTAACTTGCATAATCTCGCTTCGTACAGCCAGTAACTGGCTAGTTTGGTTGGCCAATTCAAAAGCTGTATCTTGGTAGCGGACATACCCCAATAATTGACCTGCGACTACCTTTTCGCCTGTCGCTAATACGCCTGTGTCCCCAGCCTCAAACCGACCATCGCTGCTAGATTGAATTAGCGCTTGGCCTTCTGGATGAGCTCGAACAACCCCGGCTAAAGTAATGCTTTGTTTCACATCTTGGCTAGTCACAAATTGCGTTCTAATGCCCAAAAGGGCTTGGGTTGACATTGGCATTATTACAGAGCCATCGGCTTGCCTACCTAAGTCGTTAGTGGATGCGTTTTCTGTGTTTGTAAGGTGTTCTCCATTGGGACCATGCGCACCTGGTGATGCAATCGCATACCAAGTAGAAAAACAGATGAGTACAATTAGTAACGTTCTCATGACTGAGCTCCTCTCTTTTTACGTCCAAGATAAAAGCCTAATACAAAAAAGATAATCACTAAAGCCAGCGCCCACCAAGGAAAATGGTGGTGTTCCTCTTCATCCGTATGCGAAGTATCGTGATCATGGTCGCCATCATGAGAATGTGCTGCAGCAGTTGACATTTGATTGTCTTGCGGCATCACTAGATTTGCCACCAACAAATCACCGTTGTCGTCAGTCATAATGGTCGCAATCACCTCATGCTCACCTGGTTCATTTAAAGAGGCTAGAAATTTGGGGGCGTTGACGATATACCGGTTTTGCGCTTCATCATAAGTCGCACTAGCAGCTAAAGCGCCTGTCTCAAGCTCTATGCTGGCAAACTGAATGGGAGTGTTTGTTTCAAAATCATGTAAATAGACAATGAGTTCAGTTCTGAATACTTCACCTAAAAGCTCAAACGACTCCGTAAACGCTTCAAACTTTGGTCTTTGCGTTTGTGAATTAGTTTTCTCCGTATCGAGATGCTCACCGTTTGGACCGTGAGCGCCGGGTGAAGACTGTACAGATAGCGAAAGCGTTAATGCGGCTAACACCAAAACAAATAATAAAAGCATCTTAGCGCTCAGCGCTTTAGGTGCATAACAACGATATATCATGTGACTTAAATCCATTATTTAAAAACAACAAAAAAGACCCTCAAGTGGAAGGCAATTGCTAAAATTAAGGATTTATAATTTGGGTGGTGGCGTGTCGTATTTAATAAAGGGTGATGGCCGCCAAGCAAAGAAAGTATCCAGGCTGGCATCAGGCAGTATGTTCGGAATACCTTGGCTCAAGAATGCAAAAATACCAATCACACCCCCGTCATGATGGGCGTTATTGTGTTCTAGTGCTTGTTTTGAATAGCTGATTTCAAATTTTTCAGCATTTGTTTCGTCATGCTCATGCGGTTGACCAATCTCATGAAAATAACCATGAATGGATGATTCACTATTATGATGAGAATCATGCACACTCAATGCAGCAACCAAGGGAGATTGGGCTGATATGCAGATTAACAAAATGATAGAGACAAACTTTTTAAGCATTATTTGGCTTACTCAATAAATTTCGAGACGAAAATATCAAATTTTAGGTGTTTCCACAATGTTTTAAATTAAGTAAAACTTAGTCAGCAGAATATTCCTGACGCTTTTTTATTTTTCCAAAAACTGATGCTCACTTGAAGGGGCTTTGTCACTATGCATAATTTCAAACTATAGCTCTTGAAACTATAGCTCTTTCAACTAAGCCTCTTCACGAAACTTACTCAAATAAAGCTTCTCGGCCCCTACAATTAATACCAAACCGATTATCGCAGCCCAGATTACCACCATGTCAGACGAAGCCTTAATCCAAATAAATGCGCCCAGCACCACTATATCCAGCACGATGGCAGTTAACAGGATCACTGCACTTGCATTAATTTCTTTACGCAAATGCTTAAACACCCCCCAATGTATCGCAATGTCCATTAGTAGATAAAAAATTGCACCCAATGAAGCTATGCGGCTTAAATCGAAGAAAATTGTAAGCAGTATGGCAATCACAACGGTATAAACAACCGTGTGCTGCTGAATGCTGCCTGGCATGCCAAAATGACTATGCGGGACCAGTTTCATATCGGTCAACATAGCTAACATGCGCGACACGGCAAACACACTTGCGATAACGCCAGACACGGTGGCGACAATGGCAAAGCCTACGGTGATCCAAAGACCGCTTTTACCGAATGCGGGTTTTGAAGCTTCTGCAAGTGCGTAGTCTTTAGCCACAACAATTTCATCTATCGATAGATTGGTTCCCACAGCTACTGCTACTAACATGTAGATGACAAAACAGATTAAGATTGAAACAACGATGGCGCGTCCCACGTTTTTCTTTGGGTCAACAATCTCACCTCCGCTATTGGTAATAGTGGTAAAGCCTTTGAAAGCCAGTATGGCCAGCGCGACTGAACCGATAAAATTACCAACACTGGTATCAGCTGGCACAATAAAAGTACTGGTAAAGCCAGCGTCAGCAACGTAAATACCACCGCCAGCCAACACTAGCAATCCCAAGGCTTTCGCTATGCCCATAATGAACGACGTAGTCTGAATGATTTTATTGCCAAGTACGTTTATTAAAAATGCGGCAATTAGTAAGAGAACACCGAGGGCGGGAACCATCCATCTTTCAGGCTCAAAATCAAAAGGTTGCAGGGCGTAGTTGCCAAAGGTTCGCGCAACTAAGCTTTGATTAATCACCATTGAAAAGTACATTAATAAGGCGCAGCATGCCGTTATTGTGCCCTTCCCGTACGCTTTTTCTAAAAACATCGCGATACCGCCCGCCGAGGGGTATGCGTTAGATAGTTTTACGTAAGAATACGCGCTAGCTGAAGATATTATGGCGGCTGCGAGAAAAGCAAAGGGGAACCATTCACGCGCTAGCTCGGCTACTTGGCCAGTAAGTGCGAAAATACCAGCACCTATCATTACGCCCGTACCCATTGCTATTGCACCGGCTAAGCTCAAACTGCCTTTATCATAATTGGAGTGATTGTGATCAGCCATATATGAGTTCCTTTATCATCAGTTTACAAAAAACGCGTACCAACATTTATTGGCAAAGCGATGCTACATATCTTGAAAGCGATTCAAGCCTTGTGCCATCAATATTATTTCTTGATTTTCAAGCTGCAATAAGTTGTTTAGTAGCTCTACATGACGAGGGATAACGGCCTGCTCTTTTAGGTATGAATATAAGGCGATAACTTGTTGATGTTGGTCAAATACCGTTGCGACAATTTCAGACTCTGTCTTATCTTCGAAATCACCTTCGCAATGGTCGTGCAGAATAATTGGGTTTTTCTCCAAATACTCTATAAATAAAGTTTCCAGTTCACCTAACTGCGCTTTATCGGAAAATGACTGAACTAACACCGCAAGATGTTGTTCGTGAACGAGTAAATATTGCATTGCCATTCTCGTCCGCTCGGAATGACTTGGCGCACAATGTTTAAGACATTTCGCCAATTGCTCGTGAAATTGCACCGTCCAGTGCAGTATGTCGCGCATACTTTCTATCTTCATAAATATCCTTGGTATTTAGAGGCCAACTAACAAATCGGCAAGCAATACCAATGTAAACGATGCAAATACAAACTTCATAACAGGCAGATTACCGTTGCATTACATCTTTGTCAGATAGCTGTTTTTATTGGGCCTTTGTGTTTTATTCGGTGAGATTTAGGATAAGGTGAAGCTGAAAAATCAGTTTGGAAAGAATTTTGCAACAGACAGTTTATGTAACAATCATTGGTCAGTTTATAAATTCTCACTAAATAACCGGTAGATTGCTAAAGATGCTTTAAAGCTTGATTAATAAAGGGAACCTTAGGTTTTATTTGTTGCGCAACTTTTACAGATTGTGTGAAAAAAATACGCAGTAAAAGGTTTGGATTTTCATAAGTTAGATGAAGGGATAAAGATGAAGACGTTTCGTAGCAATATAACTCCACTTAATGCGCTCATTAAAAGTGCATTGAGCATGGCTGTGCTAGCTATCATCTTATTTTCTAACAATACATTGGCATGCGATTCAAACCAAACGCCTACTAAAGATTCTACCAATATAAGCGTAAATATTGACTTAGCTGACAATAGCTATGTGCATAGCAAAGTGATGCATGATGACTGCGATGGAAAGTGTTGTCACGCAAATTGCAACTGCTCACACGGAGCTTGCTCTGTCATCTGGGTATTTGTTAGCCGCGACTTAACGCCATTTGGCATATCTAGCCAATCTATATATTCCTTCGTCAATCACTATCATTTTTCCACCAGTTCAACGTTATTGCGACCGCCCAGCCTTTTATAACTCTGCATTAAAAGCTTTCAGCCTTTAAATAGCAATCAGAATATAACGACTAGTATCTGATTGTACTTTGAAATAGGCATTATTTGGTTCAGAACACTTATACAAGAGGTTCAATATGAACAACACAAACAAACATCCGCGTCGTACGTTTATGAAAAATGCACTGTATACCGCTGGCGGTATAGCATTAACTAGCCGCATGGCTGCTCCTTGGGCGAAACCTCAAGGCTACACAAACCAAATCACAAATAAGAATGACTTGGCAATGAATTTTGGCGACAGCGTGGTGAGTGGCGAGGTCATCGATTTAACGATAGCCAAACAAGCAAAACGCATTGCAGGCGGTACTTCAAACCCTATTACCTTAAACGGAATATCACCGGGCCCATTATTGCGCTTAAAAGAAGGGCAAAATGTTACCATCAATGTAACCAATCAACTCAAGGATAGCTCTTCCATACATTGGCATGGCTTTATTTTACCTTACACAATGGACGGTGTGCCGGGCGTTGCCTTTCCTGGCATCGCGCCAGACACAACCTTCCAATACCAATTTGACGTTGAACAAAATGGTACATATTGGTACCACAGCCACTCCGGCCTTCAAGAGCAACTCGGCCATTTAGGGCCGGTCATTATTGACTCTAAAGACGGGGATATAGGTGCCGACAGAGAACACGTCATTTTACTAAGCGATTGGACATTCGAAGACCCGCACGATGTGTTTAGGCATTTAAAAGTAGCTGAAGGTTACTACAACTATCAGCAGAGAACCATTGGAGACACCGTTAACGAAGTCAAGAAGCAAGGGTTCATGAACACTCTGAAAGAAAGAGCAATGTGGGCTGAGATGCGCATGAATCCAAGAGATATTTTGGATGTAACAGCCTCGACCTACACCTACTTAATGAACGGACGCGACGCTTCAACAAATTGGACAGCCTTATATAAAGCTGATGAGAGCGTACGACTGCGCTTAATAAACGGCTCTGCTATGACCTATTTTGACTTTAGGATCCCCGGTCTTGAAATGCTTGTGGTTGCCGCAGATGGCCAACCCATAAAGCCGGTAGCAGTTGAAGAAATCAGGATAGCCGTTGCCGAAACCTATGATGTTATCGTCAGACCAAAAGGCAATACAAGCTACACCTTGTATGCTGAAAGTATGGATAGAAGCGGTTATGTTCGAGGCACGTTAGCCACCGAACTTGGCGCTCGGGCCTCTGTACCTGAGCTTCGCAACATGCCCGAGCGAGGAATGGCGGCGATGGGAATGGGCGATATGTCTTCGATGCAGGGCATGTCCTCGATGAATAGCATGTCTAACATGGAAAATAAAAGTTCAACGACGCCTATGAATATGCAGTCAGATATGCAAGCAATGGGGCATTCAGAAAATAAGGATATGACGCCAACTAAAACGTCTTTGCCGGTTGACAGTATTGCCATAAAACACGATGCATCTGGTCACGGTGCTGGTGCATCAATGATAGCGAGCAATCCAACAAGTCGTTTAGATGAGCCGGGCATTGGATTGGAAAATGTTCAGCACAAAGTTTTAGTGTATAGCGATTTGATAGGCGCAAAACCATGGCCAGATGAGCGTGAGCCAACCCAGACTATTGAGCTGCATTTAACCGGCAACATGGAGCGTTATATGTGGTCGTTCGATGGTCTTAAATTTAGTGAAGTGAAAGACCCTGTACATTTTAGGTATGGAGAGCGAATAAGGCTCATTCTGGTGAATGACTCCATGATGAATCACCCTATTCATTTACACGGTATGTGGATGGAGTTGGAGAATGGCAATTATCCCCCGCCAAGAAAACACACCATCAGCTTAAAACCAAGTGAAAAAGTATCCCTACTTATAAGCGCAGATGCTCCAGGAAACTGGGCATTCCATTGCCATCTTTTGTATCACATGGATGCAGGCATGTTCAGAATTGTGTCGGTATCTTAGGAGATGACTATGAAACGTATAAATGTAATTAATCTATCTCTAATAGCCTCATGCCTAAGCACCCTACTTTCAAGCGCTCATGCACAAGAGACACCCGACGATTGGCCTGATCCAGTTGCAGAATATTACACCGGTAGCATATTGTTTGACCGCTTCGAATACACCCGCACCGACGATGAAGAAAATATTGGCGTATGGGATATGGTTGGCTGGTACGGCGGCGATACCTATCGTGTTTATTTCAAAAGTGAAGGTGAAAATAAACAAGACGACGGCGAGCCGACTGACATTGAACGCGCAGAAATACTTGCTAGTAAGTTGATAGCTCCGTTCTGGGAGCTACAGGCCGGATTGGGAACACGGGGCACATTAAGCAGTGAATCCAATATGGAAAATTATGCGGTGATCAGCCTTTACGGTGTGGCACCTTATCAATTTGAAATGGATAACTCATTGATGATTAATGAAGACGGTGACATCAATTTTGCAATGGAAGCGGAATATGAAATAAGAGTCACTCAAGTCTCTTATCTGCAGCCTCGTTTAGCTATTAGTGCCTCACTATCGGAATCTGAGCGATTTGATCGTCAATCAGGCTTTAATTCAATTCGACTAGGGCTTCGTTACCGTTACGAATTCTCGCGTGAATTTGCGCCTTATGTAGGCATGTATTGGAGTAAGACCCTAGGTAATAGCGCGGATGCAGCTGAGCGTAAAGGTGAATCGACAAATGAAACTGGGCTCGTGCTTGGCGCCCGATTTTGGTTTTAACAAAGATAGGTAGAATAAACAAATGGAAGTCTTTACCCAACTTTTGATTGCAATTATGGCGGTCGGCATTACTACCGCCAGTCATTACTCTTTCCTAAATCGCCTTAAAAAGTGGATGAACAAGACGAGACTACCGCCTGTTCTAACCCTTCTCGGCGTGGTTTATGGAATAACGTTGAGTCAGTTAATCGCGGCTCTTTGGTTTGCAATTAGTATTGAAATTTCTATTTATCTTGGATTGGGGGCGTTCAAGGGTGAAGTGTTCGTTACTTTTATTGAAACGTTTTACTTCTCTCTTATCAACCTTACGACATTAGGAATGGCCCCAGTTGAGCCAACCGGGCATTTGTACCTGCTTGCAGGTCTTGAAGCCATGACCGGTTTTTTGCTGGTTAGTTGTTCAGCCTCTCTTATTTTTAAAACAATGAATAAGCAATAAATATAGGACTTATTATGACTAAATATACAAAATTTTTCGCAATGATCTTTACTTCAACAGCTGCAATGTTGTTCATGATGTACTTTAACACCTTCGCATTTGACCATGTGTTTTTTAGTGAAACACGCTTATACATGGCGATTTACATGGGGGCAATAATGGCGATTATTATGTTGTTATTTATGTTGAATATGTATGAAAACAAGTCAAAGAATACAATGATATTGCTGGGCAGCGCTGCCGTTTTTGCAATCTCATTGTTTCTCGTTCGTTCACAAACAACGGTAGCTGACTCCTCTTGGATGAAAGCAATGATACCTCATCATTCCATCGCTATATTGACCAGCACTAGAGCAAATATCGACGACCCGCGCGTAAAGACCTTGGCAAGCGAAATTATCAAAGCGCAAGAAAGAGAAATTAAAGAAATGAAGTGGCTTCTTGAAGATATAGAAAAAAATGGTATCGCCGCTTCAGACGATGAGGCATTAAGAAGAGCCGTACCTGATTTTAGCGCAGAATAATCATCTATTACTTAGACTGACATAAGGACTCCAAAATGAAAAATACAGCACAGCTATATCGAATGCACACTGACGAACACATCTGCCCGTATGGGCTGCGATCAAAAGACCTCCTTGAACGAAAAGGCTTTGAGGTACAAGACTATAAATTGACGTCACGAGAAGAAACTGACAAGTTTAAAGAAAAACACGATGTAAAGACCACCCCGCAGGCTTTTATAGACGATAAGCAAATTGGCGGTTATGACGATCTTAGAGAGTACTTTGACATGGGGCCTGCGGGTCAAACAGGCACTACTTATACGCCTGTGTTGGCCATTTTTGCAGTCGCCTTCTTAATGAGCTTAGCGACTAGTTTTGCATACACAGCCGAGTTTAACTTGATAAAAGTAGTTGAGTTATTCGTTGCCTACAGCATGACCATATTGGCCATTCAAAAACTGCGTGACCTATATACATTTTCTAACTCATTTATTACCTATGACCTGCTAGCCATGCGCAATATTAGATATGCCTATATCTATCCATTTGCGGAGGCCTTTGCCGGTATTGGGATGCTAGCGGCGATATCAGGTTATATTGTTGGTCCAGTTTCCCTCTTTATTGGCACTGTGGGCGCTATTTCAGTATTTAAAGCCGTTTATATCGACAAAAGAGACCTTAAGTGCGCTTGCGTTGGTGGCGATAGTAATGTGCCACTTGGGTTCGTTTCACTGACAGAAAACGTATTCATGATTGGTGCAGGTGCCTGGATGTTGTACTTAGCACTTTGGGTATCCTAGTATAAGTCCTAGAACATCGAAGCCGATAATCGATGCTCAATTTTTTAATGCATGATGTAGCCGTGCATTAAGTGGATTTGGAAAAAAATATCTTTGAGATGCCGATAGCAAAAATCACTAACTAATCGCCCCCAACTTCGCCTTTGGTGAGAACGTTTTTTCGGACTATTTATTTTCGATATCTTCACCACCATTTTTTAAGCTTATCGAGATAAACCCTGGATTGTGGGGTATAGACGGTACCGCTAGTCCGTGCTTTTTTGTAGTGTGGATTAAAATCAGTCGCTAGGTTTAAGAATGTACCTAAAGATGGCGTTCTATAACGCTTAGAATATTTATAATAGCCGCCCGCTGATTGCTCCTCACCAGATTCACTGTACCAACTTGATGACTCGACATAATTTTGAAATTCAGCAAAATGAACAGGTGCAATCGTCAAATCTGCAACCCAATAATACACCCGACCATAATATGTAGCATGACACCATTTTTCCCATGCTTTACGGCTATATTTTTTCTCACCTAATTTTTTGTTAAACAACGCTAACCATAAAACGTTAATTCCCAGTTTCTCATATGCTGAGGTTCGGGCGGTTATTTCATTTACACTTAAGTTGCTTCTTTGAATTTCAATTGCCACTGGCACGTTATTTATTAAGCAATAGACATCAGCGATAACTGCACCAAAATCAGCTTCAACATCTAAATTTGTTACATGGGTATATTTTGAAAGTGAATTGTAAATAGATTCTTTACACATTCGGTGAGCATCAGACTCACCTTCTCCTCTTTGGCAATGGTATGGTGGTTTGTGTGCAAAATGATGTACTTTTATTCTTCCTTTTCGCAGAACAAGCTCATGTTTACATCCTGGGCAATTGAATGGACCGTGCTCCTTCTCGCTGTAACTTGCGAACACTTTTAAGTTGTCTTGGAATCTTATTCCACAAAGCATCAATGTTTCTCCCAGCGTCATTTTAATGTTCATATAGTACGCGAACAACCGCAATAAACTCTGGCCTGATACACGCTATCTGTCAATAGCCGATTATGCACCGCGCTTTAAAAAGAGTATTGCGCCTATAAACCATCTGGTAAAGAATCTATGGCTGAGTATACTTAACATCAACGATTTACAAGCTCAATAATAATCCTATTATGATCGCACCCGAAGATAAATAGCACGAAGTCGTTGTCGCCCAGCCAATCCAATTACGGTTCCCAATACCACGTTGACCTATAAATATTTAGTTTGTCATCCAGAAAATTCCAAGTTCTTTTCTCCCACATATTTTTTCCATTTGCGTATATAGATTCCTTATTCAGACGATTGTATACAGAAGCTGTAATAAAAGAGTGATTAGGAGATTCACGAATATCACTTAGCTTTGCTGCAAGGTTAGCTGCTCGACCAATCCAAATTAGATCATTTTCTCCTCGAACACCACCACGGACAGCAAGCACAGTTCCTGTATCTACACCAACGCCATGCTCAATTTTGAAAGTTGCATTTTTCACTGAATTGTATTTCGCTTCGAATTTAGGCCTAATGATTTCACTAACAGCGTAATTAATATTTAAAGCACATTTTACAGCGGATGAGTTCTTACCGGCACCATAGAATACACCAAGGATTCTATCGCCATCGAAACTTACAACACTACCTCCGTTCAATTTAACTAGCTTCACAGATGTCATTAGAAATGATTTGATGATTTTAGCTGCTATCCTTCGATCTAATTCTTTTGCAATTTTTGAAGAATTGGCAAGGTCTGCATAAAGAAATGTTGCATCTAGTTCAACAGCCCCTCCCGCCAAAGCCATTCCTGTAGTTGTAGGGACTTTTTGGCCAGTTCGCTTATTCCATTCAGTATTGACGATTGTTTGCACGTCATTGATTAACTCGTCTATATTGGTCAACTACAAATTCCCGTGTAAATAAAAAAACGGTCTTCGCGCAAGGAATTGCGCCTACGAATAAACTGCTTATGTACTCATGAATACAAAGTAAATTTACTATTTAGAATCTAAGCTTGTTTTTGGCTGAACTTCATCGCTCATTTACCATCGAACTTACCATCTCGATAGGCTGCCAATAAACATAATAATAGTAATCCTAATATTGAAAATGCGAACTCAGTTGTACTAAAGTTCGGGCCAATGTTAACGTTGAGAGAGAATGGTAAAGTTATTTCTTTTAACTCAAACGCCACACTTGATATTTTATAAAAAACCAACGTTACCATGCTATATGCTGACAATTGGAATATTCTTCTATAGGCAAATAGAGGGTTTGACAGCATTAGTAAGACGAACGCTGCTGAAGCACTGACCAACGAAACTACTGCTATAGTTGTTACTGATAATCCATATTGCCACGATAGAATGCCTGAACCACAACCAATAAGAGCTGACACAATTGCACAAATACCAAACCAACTAAATTCTTCTTTCTCCCACATACTTAATTGTCTTATTTTTCTACGATAAGATATTTCAGTTTCGTCGCTTAGCCGAACGCTAAACTGCGGAAATTCTTTTTGTATTGTGCGAAAGGTGGAACTTGTTATTTTGGCGCAGATGAGTGTATTACTTTTTACTACTACATCAGCGCTTCTTAATTCACCTGCTTTATTAGCAGCCATCTCACCAACGGTTGAAGGTGAAGATTTTTTGTCAATAACCCGTTTGCCAGATATAATTTCCACATCTCCAGCGAGTATGAAATAAACATCGTCGTCATCTGCCCCCTCGGTAATTACAAAGTCTCCTTTGGAGTATTCAATCAAGCTATGATTCTCAATGACAAAAGACACTATTGCATCATCATTACCAATAAGACCATTTCTTAAAAGCGTGCTCTTAAGTCGATTGTGTTCACCCTTTGCTTTAAAGGCGGCCAAAGTATCTATCTGCGATCTAGCCAACTTTCTACCTCTTCAAAGTTTTTAATTTTCAAACTAAAGCTACTTTTATTCACCATCGTTTTTCCAATTGGTGCGCTAGGGTTAAAACCGTAATGTCTCAACATATAGTAGACCATTGCTTTTCGAGTGCGAACATTTAGCATGCCGTCCTTCATATCGTACTCATATGCTAGTTGTGCGCATCGCTCCTTATCGAATTCCTTCTCATCTGGTTCAAGTACGATATTAACTTTTAAATTCCAAGCTTCATCTTTCGGAGGCTTTTCTGCTGGCGAAGAGATTAACTCTAGCTCTTGAAGCCTTGACATCACGAAGTCTGAGTACCTTTGTTTTTCGAAGTGATATGCACGTACGTGCCAGCGATGGCCATCACTAACGATCGCAGAGGGTAAAAGCGTTCTAAAGTTATCATTGCCAGAACTCATAGATAAATACCGAGCTTTGAGACTATGCTTTTTCTTAATAGCTTCAGTAACTTTCTTAAGTATTTTGGGCGATAGTTTACGAGGAGCCGCAGACACTGTCTCAAATTCGGGGATAGATTGAATCCAGATCTCATCTTTCGTGCGGAATTCATTAGCAAGCATTTGAAGATGCATGAAGTATTCGGAAGCTTTTCCTGAAATTAGCTTTGATTTAAATTTTGGTGAAACAACGTAAGTCCGCTTCCTCGGATCATAGTGAATATTATCAGGGTATGCATCGGCATAAGACGTCAAGTCTTTTGTAGCTTGCTGTGGCGATATTGAAAATAACTCTTGAAGCTGCGGGCGACCAATCTCTCCCTCCCATGCTAAGCAAAACTCAATGAATTCATAGCGCCGCCGAATATTTATTTTTAGTTTGTTTAAACTTTCCAAGACCACCTCCAATTTTCACTTATAATAACAGCTTGACATTTTATAAGAAAGCCCTATTTTATAGGATAACCTTAAAAAGTAATTTTTACATAGATAAGTATCGTAAACAGTTAACGGAGTTGTTATGTCTTGGCATCAAAGTACCGCGCGTAAACGCATCGAAAAATTAATTAGCGATGCTCCACATATTGAGGTGGAAAAGTTTAATGATGATTACCTCCCCTTATACAAGCAGAACATGATAAAAAATGATGCTTTGGGTAATGCCAGAACGCCTCCACTATTTGGCTTACCGCTGGGTAAAGCTATTGTTGTTGATACAGTTCAAGTGTACGTCAACATCGTAAATTATGATGACTATAAGATTGATGATGGACAAGAAACTGAAGCGGCACATGCAAAAGCTTTGAAATTTCTTCACTTTCATTATAGTGCATGTGACCGAGTCATGGAAACCAGCGCCGCACAACGAGTAGATTTTCATGATGGAAGAATGCACGCTGTTATTATCGATACCACAGGCGAAGGTGTAACAGATAAAACTATAGCTGACGCATTTGCGTTCATCCGTGATTTACGTTGGGTTGCAAATCAAGCCAATAACCGCCTTGCGAAAAACAGATTTACCGCCAAATTTAGGGTTGGGGTAGATATTGGACCTTGCGTCGCAATCAATAACGGTACTGGAACTGAGCAAGAGCCAATGTTTCTTGGAAGTCCAGCGAACCATGCCGCAAAGTTAGCATGCGGCGATGAAGCAGGAATCTATGTTTCAGATAAAGTCCGTTTAAAGTTTAACATAGTTGGTTTAGGGGACTCAGAAGCGTTAAAGCGCCTCGACGAATCGGTTTTTGAGAATATAGTTATGACGAAAAACCTAACCGAAGGGCTTCAGTTTAATGAAGAACAAGTGCCACGTGGGCTTGATGATATTCTTAGCAATTGGAATAGAGATATTATTAATGGGAACTTTCCAAATCCTACCAACCCAAATTTTGCTTTCGGCTACAAAGAGCCGCCACTCAAAGAAATAGATTTTGCAGATTTAATGCCGAGTAATTCCATCAGAATGCCTTTGGCGTCATTATTCGCAGATCTGTCTGGATTTACAAACTATGTCGACAACTCGATTGCGAAGGGTGAAATAGCAGATGCAGTCAAAGCACTGTATGTTATTCGTCAAGAATTACAGCATGTACTCGAAGATGACTTTGGTGGACGAAAAGTTCGGTTTATTGGTGACTGTATACATGGCCTAATCGCTATTGGCACCAAAGACGCCATCGACCCTTCGAAAACTATAATTAATACTGCCGCGTGCGCAGGTGGATTAAGAGATTCTTTTGAATTATGCCAGATGCTTTTAAGAAATATTCACCAATTAGGTCTTGCTATTGGAGTAGAATACGGTGAAACACCTATATCCCGAATTGGTATCAGAGGTGATAGATCAGTGCGTATTGCTTCAAGTTTAGCAACTACAAAATCAGAGCGACTTCAGCAAGAATGTGGCCTAAATGATACAAAATTTGGACCTAATGCATTGCACATTATGCCCGCGTCGCTCATTGACTTAATAGATCACAACGGTTTAACTGCAAACCTAAGCTATGACGATGTCGTCGACGGCAGCGTGATGGGCGATCTAGTAGATTTGACCGCTCCTTATAATAAAACGCTGTCAAACAGGCCAGTTGAAAAACCAAGAGCACACGCTAAATTAAAATGACATCCTTGAATTATCTCGTTGGAGCATTGCCAAAATGGGCGTCTATTGTAAAAAAAACAGAGGACAGCATAGAAATTGAGGCGACTAGCCCCAAAAAAAGCGGAAAGACCGGTGTAAAGTACTATCTAGTAATTTGTATAAACCATGGAGCCATGTTAGTAGTTTCCGAGATTTCAAATAAAAACCACTTACCCAACTGTTGCTTAGAGCGTCACATAAATACGGACGGGAGCTTCTGCTTATATCTTAATTCAACAAATCTTATAGGCTCCATCGAGAACGCGCTTTATTGGTGGAACGCGTTAGGCGATTACTTAAACAACCAAGATTATGCAACTAAGTATGGCCAATGGCCTCTTGCCAAAGGTTTATGCCATGGAGACGCAGCTTTTTTACAGCTTAAAATGGAAAAAACAGTCTCTGAATTGGGGTGGGAAGACGAATTGCGACTTTCATGGTTTAGAGGTCAAGGGTGGTTGTCTGGTACACTAATGCGTCCAAATAAACGCAATACCGGCTTCGTAAACTCTAGTTCTCCTTGCATTCGGGGTTGTAAACAACTCCACTCACCATACAAAAAATTATCCTGCTCGAATAGCGCTTGTCGAACTGACTGCAATAAATTACATAAGCCTATACTCCGTTCAAGCTGCCCGAATAAAGATGTGGTTGATGAATTGAACAGACTGGAGATAGTAAGAAGGCAGTTAGAAAATGATTATATAAATGAAGTAAAAAAGTTGGACGTAGAGTGTTGTGGCACTATGAAGAATTGTTCTCTCAAATAAAAATAATTTTTGATTACTATAATAGTCCGATATGTCAGTTCCAAGCTTAATTCATTTCCTACATGCAAAATATTTTGTTTATTAAACAAAATATATACGCATATATTTTGCACTGGAATATTGCCCACAATGCAATAACATTAAATTTTAAGTATAAGACAGATTAGCACTATACGCTACCCATCGTGACGGCTGTCTTTTTGACTAGATTGATTTGTTTAAATGTCGAATTGTTGAAGTTTTTATATGACGTATTGGCCTTCAACATCATGCGTATATAGCCATTGGTACTGGAATTGGGCAATTGGGATGCCAGTGCTCCCACCATGTAATAGTGTGTTTATTTCACTCTTGCAGTAAAGGTAGTCTATGCCCCAAAGTTGAAGTCACGCTGAATATTGAAGTCGTAATCTTCATCAGGTGTCGCACGCAATGGTGGTAATAGCGTTGTTTGTTTAGAAGTAGGATATTTTTTATCTAAATGTGCCAGTATTTTTTGGATAACGTCACTGTCTCTAATGCAAGCTATAATGTTTACATTGTGTTTCTCGCATTTTTCGCATTCGTTGATGTCAATATTGAATACTCGTTCTAACTAGCCGGTCAACGGGCGTTGAGCCAACGTCATTGATCCGCGGTTTTTCAGAATCGCATTTTAATTTGCTTGTGGATGCACTAGGCCGGTCAGCTAGCATCGGTACGTACCTCCAAACTCATTGAGCAGAACAAATTTAGGCCCTTCTTTTGAAAACATGACCACGTTGATTTTTTAATGCTTTAAGATTCAATCTCCCCAACTTCATAGGGCTCTTTATGTTTCTTACCGGGCAAGTTCATAGCGTTCAATTTAATGCACGTTTTGTGGTTGAATTAAGTGAAATATAGCCAACAGCCAAAGCGATAATGACAATGCCTGTCCATTGCCAAAAAGTTAAGCTTTCATCGAAATAAAACCAACCCAGATATAGGCCAAATACCGGCGTTAAAAAACTATACATATTAAGATGATACAAAGGTGCTTTGTCCATTAACCAAAACCAGATAAGAAATGGAAGCGCGGTGCCGGGTATCGCAAGCAAGGTGACAACACTGGGATATACTATCGATTCAACTATCGGGTCAACCACGCTTGTATTGGTCACGTGTGCCTGATAAAAACTAAAAATTCCTAACGGTATGGCACCAATCAACAGTTGAAAGCCCGTGGCATAATAAATATCCACTTTACTTGCGATTAATTTAAGTAATATGTTACTTACCGCAATACCACTTGCTGCTATCAAAATATAAATAACACCATAAACAGACTGTCCATTGTTACTCCAAAGAGATTCACTCCCGATCATCGCAATCCCAGCAAAGCCAATAGCCATAGCTAAGGCTACGCTTTTGTTCATGTGTTCTTTTAGAATGAACCAACCAAGGATCCCTGCAATCAAAGGTTGCGTGTTAGTTAGCACAGTAGCCAAACCGGGAGAAATTAAGCTGGCGGAATAGAACATACCCCAAAATCCTATACTGGTAGCCGAAATACCTATAGCGATAATAAAAAGCCATTGTCGCCGATTGTTAGGGAGTGGTCTTTTTAGTAATAAGGCAATGAATACCAGAAATAGGCCTGCAATGACAGAACGATAAAAAGCGGTAAGCATAACCGGTGCATAGTCTAATGTTAAAAAAATTAAGGGATAACAACTTGCCCAAGATAACATTACACTAACTGCACCAATTTGAATTTTCACTTTTGGTTGACCATAAATAACACCGAACTAACGCTTTTTTCGACTACCTGGTGGTAATGAATGACAACTCCACGGCTTGTGCTTAGCGTTTTCTCTGATGTTTTCATCAACAAATTGATAGTAACCCTCTTTGAAATTTGTCCACCAATCATGAGATATATCACCGCCGTTTATCTTCACGATGTTTTCTATACCATCAAGGTCACAATGGGTTGCGTCATAGCCTATGTGTAAAATCTGCTTATTACTTTCAAAAGAAACAGCGTCGACACCAAACGCGGCATCGATATCACGAATAATGGCGCTAATTTTAGCGTCATCGACGTTCGTCAACTTAAGATGGCGAAGCACTAAATTCGCCTCTGACACCCCTACTCTGTGGTCTAAGTCGCTCAAGAGATATTTTCTCCTCTTTTGTCTATACTCAAAATCTAACCGCTACATTTTTGCTTGCTTAACAAATGACTTCCATTGCTCTATGCGTGGAATAAACATTGGCACTTGTGCTTTGTAAGCCAAATATTTAGTACCAAATTCAGCAATCACTTTTTTCTCTTCACGCAAAGACAGACGGTAATAAATAAAAACAATTATTGGAAATAGTGCCACTGAAAACAATGTGGGCCAATGCACAACGCCTTCGCCAAATAGGGCAATAAACAAACCAGTGTATTGAGGATGCCGTGCCAATGCATATAAGCCATCGGTCACTAGTTTGTTTTCTTGTCGCGCTTTATATACTTGACGCCAACCTTGAAAAAACAGGCCGATACCCAAGAACAATAAAATGTATCCCAAGACCATTGATATCATCATACCTGTCTCTCCCATATCTAAAAGAGACGACCACAAATTGGCATTGAGTCCTGTTTTATCAAGGCCTCCAAAGCGAGCCAAGAGATAAATAGTCAAAGGAAAGCCATACATTTCTGCATACAAAGCAATTATAAAAGCTTGCACAACTCCCGCACCGGCCCACTCGTGCCATGATGACGGTGCCATATATTTATAAAGGTACCAAGACGCAGCGACTATCATAATTAGCGCTAAAATCCATATCCCTGAATGTGCTATTGGTTCGTTCATAAATCCATCTCCGCTCGTGAAAAGTCAAAACGCCTAGTAATGCTGTGTTGCAGTGCTATTTCGCTTTGCTACCAAAAAAATTATACAAAGGCACCCAAATAAGGGTGATGAACCAACCATACATATAGCTCTCTTCTAACCCTAAAAAGAAACTCTGCCAGCTTAGCCACTCAAAACCAGGCAACAAGGGTTGCCAAGCTTCATACATGGTATTTTGTGGAAACAACAGGCCGAATACGACGCAAAGCATAAAACTGATGCTAATAAACAGACTACTCGCATGACCAAAGGCCATTAAGGATATTTTATGCGTCATGATACCGCTCCTGCATTATTCAAGGAGTCGATATACTTTTCGGGATGTTGGTCAAACTCATCAAGACATTGCCTTGAGCAAAAGCGATACAGCTTTCCCTCGTGCACTTTTCCATAACCTTTTTTTGACTCCACAATTTTATTGCAAACGGGATCTATAGTTGGTTCTTCTTCAGTCGAATTTGAGTCTTTGTGATGACCATGAGCCATATGTGCCCCGCAACCAAAGCGCATCATTAGGTAGAAAAAAACCGCAAATATTAAAAATGAAAATACGCCGTCCATTTATCATCTCCTAGTTGAGTTGAGCAATTACGCTCAGTTCTTTTAATGTTTATAGAATTGAAGAATGCTTGTGCATTCTGCGACTCATTCGAAAATCAGCTCACCCACATACATTTTCATCTGGCAGTGAAACGCGTGCCGTCCAGGCTCAGTAGGTGGAATTGTTACATCCACTTTTTTGTTTAAGGTCAAGCTTGCACTGATATCCAAATCTGGAATTTGCAAAGGCTCAGAGCAAGGTGATGAATCTAACCTCGTAAATGTGAGCGTCGCTTTTTGATTGGCTGGCAGTCTAATTTTCGAGGGTTGATACACCCCATCTTTTACCAATATTTCAATAGCACCATCTTGCATGGCGACACTGGCGGATTTATAAATCCAAAACCACCACACAATAAGCGCGATAAGTGCTGCCCCTGCTAAATTTATCCACAACATAATTCAAACCTCCTAGTGGTCTTTTGCCTTAAAAAGACGCAGACGATTGGCGTTAGTTACCACGGTTAATGACGAAAACGCCATGGCTGCACCAGCTATAATGGGACTTAATAACAAACCAAAAAATGGATATAAAACACCGGCCGCTATGGGCACGCCAGCCATGTTGTAAATGAATGCACCAAACAAGTTCTGCTTAATGTTTGTTAAGGTCGCTTTGCTTATAGCTATAGCATCGGCTAAGCCATGCAATGAGCCGCGCATAAGGGTGATATCAGCGCTCTCAATGGCGACATCAGTGCCAGTACCGATAGCGAAACCAACATTGGCATGTGCCAGAGCAGGCGCATCATTAATACCGTCACCGGTCATGCCGACTATTTCGCCCTCTTGTTGCAATTGTGCGACTTTGTTTGCTTTGTCTTCTGGCATGACTTCAGCGACAAACTCCGTGATCCCTACTTTGCTTGCTATTGCTTTTGCTGTTAAGCGATTATCACCAGTCAACATAACAATGCGGATCCCCTTGCTTTGTAGTCGTTTAATGGCTTCAATCGAATCTGGTTTAATGGGGTCAGCAACCGCTATTACGGCCGCCAGTTTATTGTTGATAGCAAAATACATAGGTGTTTTTGCTTCTTGAGCTAGTGCTTGTGCTTTGTCTATGAACGCATCAATGTTAATGCCACGGTCTTTCATTAGCTTTTCGTTACCAAACAATAGCTGACTGTCATCTAATGTAGCTTCAACGCCTTTACCGGCAATTGAGGCAAAAGCACTGACTTTGCGTGCTTCAATACCTTGTTCTTTGGCACTTTCGACAATGGCCATTGACAGTGGATGTTCAGAGCCCGCTTCAATACTCGCAGCAAGCATTAATACATGCTCTCTTTCTTGCCCTTCAGCTAATAAGACATCTGTAACTTTTGGCGCACCTTCGGTAATCGTACCCGTCTTATCAAGGATCATGGTGGTGATTTTGGACGCTGTTTGTAGCGCTTCACCGTTTCGAATTAATACGCCAGCTTCTGCTGCTTTGCCTACCCCCACCATTACTGACATGGGCGTGGCTAAACCCAGTGCACAAGGGCAGGCGATGATCAGCACCGTGGTCGCCGATACAATCGCAAATGCAACGGCTGGAGAAGGGCCAAAGTTTAGCCAAGCTAGTGCACTGAGTACCGCAATAATCATAATTACTGGGACGAAGTATGCTGAAATCACATCCGCTAAGCGACCTATTGGTGGCTTAGAATTTTGCGCTCTTTTCACCATATTGATGATGTGTGC
Source organism: Glaciecola sp. SC05 (assembly GCF_041380235.1). Taxonomy (NCBI): domain Bacteria; kingdom Pseudomonadati; phylum Pseudomonadota; class Gammaproteobacteria; order Alteromonadales; family Alteromonadaceae; genus Glaciecola; species Glaciecola sp. SC05. Next base: position 138,618 of record NZ_JBGIYY010000009.1, on the reverse strand, counting down.
AAGCGCAGTATCTTTACCCACACGCGTCGCTTTAAATATAATTGAACCTGATTTATTAATCGTTCCAGCAACCACTTTGTCGCCTTCGCTTTTCTCAACGGGCATGGGCTCACCCGTTAACATGGATTCATCTACCGCAGTGTGCCCTTCAACCACCAGCCCATCGACGGATATTTTTTCCCCTGGGCGTACTCGAATTAAATCGTTGAGCAATACATCTTCGATAGGTATATCTATATCTTTGTCATCTCTAATTACTCTAGCGGTTTTGGCTTGCAGGCCAATTAATCGTTTAATTGCTTCTGAGGTTTTCCCGCGTGCTTTTATTTCAAGTGCTAAACCGAGGTTAATTAAGCCAATGATCATGGCCGTCGCTTCAAAGTAGACATGACGTGCCATTTGCGGCAATAAGTCTGGCACGGAAACAACTACCATTGAATATATCCACGCGGTGCCAGTACCTAATGCAATTAGGGTATCCATATTAGCTGAATGGTTTTTTAACGAATTCCATGCGCCAATATAAAAATGCTTACCCGAGAAGTACATCACGCCTAGGGTTGCCAAACCCACCATGAACCAGCCAATTCGCTCGCCCGTGGTATTAACCGTCATCTCGCCTATGGTAAGGCCATATATCATCAGTGGCACGCCGAGAGCCAAGGCAATAGTCATGTCTCGCATGAGCTTTTTGTAATACTGCCAATCGGCTTTTTCTTTTTCGTCTAGCGCTTGTTCTTCTGACTCACTGGTATCTACTTTTGCGTTATAACCGGCAATTTCAACTGCTGTAATCAGATTTGAGTCCTTAACGTTGCCAGTAACGATGACGCTGCGTTGTGCGAAGTTCATATCTGCACTTTGCACCCCGTCAACAGCCCGCAATGCTTTTTCAATCTTAGTTACACAGCTAGCACAACTGGCACCATCAATAATTAAATGATGTTCTTCAGTTTTGTTGGATTGAGCATTGGCACTGCTAGGGGTGTCGACCTTCTCTTGCTTAGGCTCGTCTTTAGTAGCTGCTACTTTGCCGCTAGGTGCTTTTTTGTTGCTACAGCATGCGTGTTTAGTCTCACTCGCATCATTGTTTGTATTACTCATCAAACCCTCCGTTTAGAATGGTTACGTGTTCTTTTATGTCTGTACGTTACTGTTTTTTGTGTCGCTTTGTACAAGCTCGAAATCTTCAATTAAATGGCAGATAACGTTGCTACAGGGCGCTTTGTCTGGCATATGATCCCAAGCCTTTATTGCGCTTTGCATTCGGTCTCTCAGCCTCGCCATTTCAATAAACCGTTGTTCAGTTTCTTGCAGCCTTTGTTCAATTAACACTCTTACTGTTGGGCAAGGTGTTTTACCCTCATCAGATTCTGAGAATATTTGTTTTATGTCTTCAATCGAGAAGCCTAAATCGCGAGCACTTAGAATAAAGCGAAGACGACTTTGCTCAGGCGTAGCATAGAATTTATAACCGTTGTTCGATGATTTTGACGGACGCAGTAAACCAATCCTTGTGTAGTATCGAACGGTGTCTTTTTTTACGCCGAATGTGTCTGCTAATTCTGTCACTTGCATTTGGCACTCCTTTTTCATTTGTTTCACGTCTCTGATTCACCAAAACTGCTTTGTGTATAAATTACAACTGAATGGTAAACCTGTGAGCTGCTCACAGGTCAACACCTATTTGTTACCATTTAGCCGGGACAGTATTCAATCAAACCGCGAATTGATACAAAGCTTACTGGGGTGGCTTATAACTTACATGATCTACGTCAATCATTAACGGCAATTGCATTACCATTCAATTACATTTCTGTCATGAAAACAGATGGATAGAAATAGCTTGTGTATAAAACGCCAAGCTATTGGCAATTAATTGGACCAATGTATATGGGTAATTTTCCAAGTATCATTTAACTTCATGAGTGTTATCGTCTCATTGCCTATGCGATCAACATTTTTATCTTTATAGGTACCTTTCACACTGCTTCTAGCTATCGAAATAGCCACGTTGTTGAGTTGGTTTATGTGATGTTCTAGTGAAGTGATTGTCATCGCTTTTAAATATTTCATATCCGATAGCATATGATGACTTGCATACTCTTGTGCGCTTCTCTCAACGCCCTTCCCTTCGAGTATCAATACGTCATCAGCAAGCAAGCTGCGGGCTGTTTGTGCATCACCGGTTTCTAGGGCTTTATGAAAAGCTAACACTGTCTTGCCCGCTGAGGTTTCAAGACCCGAGAACATCTTCGATTTTGCTTCTTTTGCAGTGTCATTTTCATGAGAAAATACTACCCCACTCAAGAGAATAAGAGCGAGCATTGTAATAAACTTAGTTTTAATCATGTGGTTCATAAAGGTACCTTCAATAGATAGTAAATAAAGTAATTGGTTAAGAGTTGAAGCTGCTACATTGCCGGCCCAACTGCTGTTGTGACAATACTGGTGGTAAATAATACGAGCAGGCCAATAACGGCTTCAGCTATAATTGAATGTCGCAGTTTTATAGCTCCCTTGTCTTTTTGGAGTATGTGAGGAACGAGAAAAAACTTATGCGCGATTGCAAAAGCAAGTAGTAATAGCACCCCAACAATTTTCAGTATGAAAAGTTGACCGTAGGCGCTCGAAAAAAGATCCTCAATGTTAGGCACTAGCTGCACTAACATCACTGTGCCTGCAATCAACATGACAGCCACAACCCATGATGCGTAGCGACCAAATCGGTGCATTAATAAATACAGCTCATTGTCATTGAAGCAATAGCTTGCATATAGCAGTGGCACAAGCGATCCAAGCCATGCAAAGGCTATCGCAACATGCAAGGTAATTAGTGTGACACTTCCAAACTCAAGCGTATTGGTATGTCCAGAAAGGGTAAATGAGACGCTAAGCAGAAATATCACTATAAGAGTGAATAGTCCAAAGACAAGTAACTTAGCAGCACTATTAAGTGGATTATGTAACCTTAACGCATAAATCATCATCGCAGCCGCTAAGGCAAACGCTATTGCTCTAACAACGGTTAATGTGCCAACTGAGCTAACCCAAAGCATGTTTAGCATAATGGGTTCAAACATCCCCTTCAAACCAGTCTCGGACATATTCCCCACTTGTACTAAAAAGTCAAAGAGGTTGGCGATAAAGGCAACAGAAATAAATAGAACACCATACTTACTGATGCTTGTTTGCCATTGGCTGACAATAAAGTGTCTATTATTTAATACATCCCGATGGGTAAATATCAGCATCGTTACACTAATACCAATGGCTGCTGATATCCCGAGGTACACCAGAAACTTATTCAGTATAAGTAAAGCTGTCCAAATTTCTGGTGTAATGAACATCTCTCTCAGTGCTCGTTATGCTGTGTATGGTCCATCTTTTTATCTTTCATGTCCTTCATGTCATGCATGTCATGCATATTCTTCATACCTTTCTTTTTGTCCATGGCGTGTACCATAAATGAAAAGTCACCTTTCATTTTATGGCCGTCGTCTCCCATGATCGTCCAAGACACGGTGTAAGTGCTTGGCATTAACACGGGTAGGCTATAAGAAAAGATCTCGCTCGCCTCCATTGATGGCGCAAAGTCTATTGCTACTGGTTCATCCTTGCTATTTGATACAGTTAAGCTGACTAAACGCACTTTCTCTTCAAATGTCACGGCTACTTCCTCTGGGCTTTCCATCAACATGGCATTGTTATTGGGTACTGACGATGCCAAATCGGTATGCGCGAACGCAGACATGCTGGTTATGGCTGCAAATAAAATTGTGATGTACTTTTTCATATTTTTATCTCTCTTATGTTAAGTTTTAGGGTTAAAATTGTCGTCTAGATTCTGTATCTGTCTTTTTTTCCACAGTAGATATATAGCAGGTAATACTAAAAGCGTGAGTAGTACTGCACTCACCATGCCCCCGACCATAGGTGCTGCAATTCTACTCATAACTTCTGAGCCGGTTCCCGACCCATATAAAATAGGCAGTAGGCCTATAATAATCGTTAGCGCCGTCATCATAACGGGGCGTACTCTTAACGCCGCGGCATTTAACACCACAGTGGTAAGGCTCTCTAAAGTTGGTCGAGTATTGTTATTGCGGCATTTCTCCAACATCTCTTTGTACTCTTGGTTCAGATATACCAGCATTATGACTCCTATTTCAACGGCGACTCCAACTAGCGCAATAAAACCAACGCCAACCGCAACTGAGAAATTAAAACCCTCTAAATACATCAACCAAATGCTACCCACCATTGCCAAGGGAACAGTGCCTAGGATGATCGCCACCTCAATCGCATTTCGAAAGTTCAAGTACAACAGTACAATGATAATTGCCAATGTTAATGGCACCACATAGGCTAGCTTCGCTTTCGCCCTCATCATGTACTCATACTGTCCTGACCATTTAATAGAGTAGCCCGCTGGCAAAACAATTTGTTCATTTACTGCTTTTTGTGCGTTGACAACGTAGCTGCCAATATCAACACCCTCAATATCAACAAACACCCAACCATTTAACCTTGCATTCTCGCTTTTAATGCCTGGAGGACCATCTTCAATATACACATCGGCAACATCAGCCAGCGCAATTCTTTGACCTTGGGGCGTAACAATAGGCAATAAAGATAAGGCCTCAGGAGACGAGCGATATGACTGCGGGTAGCGAACATTAACAGGGTATCTTTCTAAACCTTCTACGCTTTGGGTCACATTCATGCCACCAATCGCACTGGCTACAACTGACTGAATATCTGCGATGTTTAAGCCATAGCGAGCGGCTTTCTCACGCTGAATATCAACCTTTACATACCTGCCGCCAGCAACACGCTCAGAGTAAACAGACGCAGTGCCTTCAACTTTCGATAGTATCGTTTCTATTTGTTGCCCAATGCCTTGTATTTCCTTAAGGTCGGGCCCGCCTATTTTTATGCCCACTGGCGTTTTTATTCCCGTTGCCAACATATCAATGCGGGTTTTTATTGGCATGACCCACGCATTGGTTAAGCCTGGAATATCGATTAGCGAATCAAATTCTTTTATAAGATCATCGCTGCTTAAGCCCTCTCGCCACTGCGATTGTGGTTTAAGTTGGATAAACGTTTCTATCATAGTCAGCGGCGCAGGATCAGTAGCGGAGTCTGCCCTACCCACTTTTCCAAACACAGTTTCAACCTCAGGGACTGTTTTAATCAACTTATTGGTTTGTTGCAGTAATTCTCTAGCCTTTCCAATGGATATACCCGCATAGGTGGTGGGCATATACATCAAATCGCCTTCATTTAGGGGCGGGATAAATTCGCTGCCGATTTTATTGATTGGCCAAAAGCCAACGACTAAAACCACAAGCGCTGCTAGCAAAGTAATCTTTGGAAACTTTAGTACTTTTTTTAAGGTTGGAATATATACAAATGATAGGCTTTTATTCACTGGGTTTTTATTTTCAGCTAAGACCTTGCCACGAATGAAATATCCCATAAGCACTGGCGCTAAGGTGATTGCCAATATTGCAGCGGCGGCCATTGCGTATGTTTTAGTATATGCCAAAGGCGAGAACATCCTGCCTTCCTGTGCTTCTAAGGTAAATACAGGCAGAAAACTAACCGTTATGATTAATAAACTAAAGAAAATCGCAGGGCCAACTTCTGTCGCGGCTTCTGTCACCACCCGCCATCTATTTTCCTTGGTAAGCGGTGTTTTTTCCATATGCTTGTGCATATTTTCAATCATTACGATTGCACCATCTACCATCGCTCCTATCGCAATGGCAATGCCGCCTAGCGACATAATATTGGCATTTATCCCTTGAAAATACATCACGATAAATGCTGCTAAAATACCCACGGGAAGACTAATAATAACCACTAGCGATGAACGAATGTGAAACAAAAAAGCGATACACACTAGCGCCACCACAGCAAATTCTTGAAGTAGTTTGTATGCTAAATTCTCTACTGCACGTTCTATTAAAGCCGAACGGTCATACACCGTGACTATTTCTACACCATCAGGAAGGCCTTTTTTGAGTTCTTCTAGCTTGGCTTTTACGCCATCGATGGTTGTTTGTGCATTTTCACCAAAGCGCATAACCACAATGCCACCAACCGTTTCGCCCTCACCATTTAGTTCAGCCACCCCGCGTCTCATCTGCGGCCCTATTTGCACATCGGCGATATCTTTAATCAGCAATGGCGTGCCCTTGTCATTAACGCCTAAGGGAATTAGCTCAATATCTCGCTTATTTTCTATATAGCCCGTTGCTCTTACCATATACTCAGCTTCAGCCATCTCAATCACTGATGCGCCAATCTCTTGATTACCTCGCTTGATAGCCGTTTGAACATGCGACAGTGGGATCCCATATGCTCTAAGCTTTTCGGGGTCGACTCTGACCTGATATTGCTTAACCATGCCGCCAATAGCAGATACCTCAGAAACGCCTGGCACTGTTTGTAATTCAAACTTCAAAAACCAATCTTGTAAGCTACGTAACTGACTAATATCGTGCTGGCCAGTCTTATCGACCAGTGCATAAAGGTAGACCCAGCCCACACCAGTGGCATCAGGACCTAATTGTGGCTTTGCATTGTCTGGTAAGTTAGGTGCAACCTGAGATAAGTATTCCAACACTCGGCTTCGTGCCCAGTAAAGGTCTGTATCATCATCAAATATAATATAAACAAATGAGTCACCAAAGAACGAAAAGCCCCGAACCGTTTTAGCACCGGGCACCGATAACATTGCCGTGGTTAAAGGATAGGTAACTTGATCTTCTACGACCTGTGGAGCTTGGCCCGGGTAACTCGTTTTAATAATCACTTGTACATCTGACAAGTCAGGCAAGGCGTCTACAGGTGTGTTTTTTAGCGCTAATAAACCACCGCTCACAATTAACGCGGCCATGAGTAAAACGAAAAAACGGTTATTGATAGACCATTTAATAATGGCTGTAATCATTAGTATTGTCCTCCATGATTAGCATGATCCATTTCTTTGCTAGCACCTGACTCAGAAGAATGATCCATGCTTTCCATATCGCCCATGTCCATATCGTCCATATCCATCATCTCTTCCATGTGCATCATATTGCCGTCTTCATCAACAATATGAATAGTACTGATGTAATAGTCTCCCGAATCCAGCTTGGTGATTTGAAGGTGCAGTGACATACCTACAGTTAACTGGCTAATATCAATATCGTCTGCGACATTGAAATCCATTGTCATACTTGGCCAACCCCAATCTTCAATTGCCGCATGATCTAGGTTAACCATTTGATGATCTATCATTACGCTATTCACCGTTGCGGTTGTCCAAACCATCATTGGAGCGGCATCAGGCTCTTCCATTCGTTTAAAATCTGATGAAATGCTGCTTTCTGAGTCCAACAAGAACTGTGCAGAGGTAACGATAAGATCATCGACATTCAAACCCGTTAAGATTTCAGTATATTCATTAACAATATTGCCCACTTTAACTTCAACAGATTTGAAGCGTCCCTCGCCCAGTGCCAGCACGACTCTGTCTTGTGTGCCGGTTCGTATAACCGCCTCGGTGGGAACGAGCAGGTTTTCATCGTCTAAATCAGAATGAATGGTCACCTGAGCAAACATGTTTGGTTTTAAAAAGTAGTCTGGATTGTCAAAGCGAAGCCGTGCTTTTAATGTTCTTGTGCCTTCGTCTAGGGTTGGGTAAACGTAATCCACTTTTCCTTGCCACTCTTTGCCTGGCAAATACTCTAAGGTCATGGTGACAGCTAAGCCTTTTTTAATCTGGTTGGACTGGCGCTCAAATATTTCTGCATCTACCCATACTTCATCTAAGGCACCAATCGATAACATAGTCACACCGGGTTTTACGTAAAAGCCTTGTCTTATATTGAGATTATCTACAAAACCAGTCTGGGGCGCTGTAAACGTAATTGTGTGTTGCACTTTACCAGTGTCATTAAGTTTTTTTATGATTGAGGCTGGCATTTGAAGCGCTTCTAAACGAGATGAGGCCGCCTCGATAAGGTTTTTGTTTTGGCGATTACGCGCGAGTAAATACTCTTCTTGGGCGTTCACTAATTCAGGAGAGTAGAGGGCATACAGTGGCTCACCTTTTTCAACATAATCACCTGCGGCTTTGACGTAAAGGTTGTCAACCCAGCCTTCAACACGAGGGTGGATATGAACAAGGGTATCTTCGTTATACTGCACATAGCCAACTGTTCTGATGGGCACATGTAGGGCTTTTTTCTCAACTTTGGCTGTTCGTACGCCTAAATTGTTTTCCACGTTAGGGTGTATTTTAATTGTCCCAGGACTATCTGCATTGCTGCCGCCGTCATCAAAAACAGGAATTAAGTCCATACCCATCGGAGACTTGCCGGGCGCATCTCTTCTATAGTTAGGATCCATTGGCGCTACCCAATACAAGGGTTGGTCAGCATCTGCGGTGCTCTCAGAAGCATTGTTATTGCTTGGCGGCATGATGAAAGTATAAACAAGCGCAGTGATCACCGCACCTGCAATCAGACCAATAGCAAGTGTGCTAGCGTTTTTCATTATTTGTCTCCAAAACGAGTATTGGCGATAGTAGGTTCATCGCTAAAAAAGTAGTTTAATTGTGATTGGGACTTGAGTAAGTCAATGTCTATGTTCAGTGCATCTATTCTGGCGTTAAGGTCGGCTATTCTTGCTCTAACGACTTCGGCAAAATCACCATCATCATTGGTATATGCAGTTAAAGATGCTTCCGCTTGGTCGCTCATTTGCACCAAAATATCGGTCTTATATAAGGCTGCACGTTGCAGCAGTCTTTGGTGCGCGGCATAAGCTGATTGTAGTTGCGACAACAGTGCTCGCAATGCAAGCCTCTTTTCGGTCTTTATGGCCTCGGTTTGACTGATGGCCGCCGACACCTCTTGGTCTTGCTTGTTATTGGTAAATAGAGGGAGATCAAACGTTACGCCGACCGAGATGAAGTCAGCTCGACTGCGTCCTAGTTGATCGTCTGCGCGATAAGCATAGCTTGCATTAACGCCCCATTGTGGTTTGTATTGTTGCTTGGCTAAATCAATGCCGGTTTTACTGGCTTCTATCTTTTGCTCAATTGCCTGCACGTAGGGGTGATTATTCAGCAAGTTTGCCAATGTTTGAATGTTGCCGCTTTCTAATTCACCCTGAGCATTTAGATACAATGGACGAATCGTTGGTGCAGACACAGGCAGGTCAATATTTTGCTGGTAATTTAGAGAACTCGATGGCCAAGCTGCTTCGTCAGACAACCATTCTAATAGTTGCGCTGTTGCTTGTTCTTTTTGAGAGTGTAATTGAGTAAGCCTATCTTCAAGCCTTGTCAGCTCTAGCTGCGCCCTTACAATATCTTGCTGGCGGACTTTACCTACAGCAGACGAATAACTCGCTTGTGCAACTTCACCTAACTGTTCGAACAAGGCTCGGTCTTGCTCAATTAACCCTATAGTTTGCTGTGCGCGAAATATCTCTAACCACTTTATTGATACTGCCAGTGTTGTTTTGGCTATTCTATCTTGACGCATAATAGGGTGTTGTTTGGCAAGCTCTTGCAATTGCCGGCGGCGAATATCTAAACTATCTCCGCGCGGAAACATTTGCGAAACGCCCGCTTTTAGCTGTGTCATGGGTTCTTGGTCAAACGCAAATCCATCGGTCGGCAGATTCGCTAAGCCAATTGACACAACGGGATCCGGTAAGGTAGACGCCGCCACACTATTTGCCATTATAGCGTTTTCGTTATATTGACTCCCTTTTAACCAAGGATCTTGTTTGACGGCCGCTGTTATTGCTTCTTCTAACGTTAAAATACTTGAGTCAGTCGCGACTGCATTGGCACTAAAAAACACGAACGTTGTGACCGAAATGAAAGACATAAAACATTTCATTAAAATTGCTCCTCATAAGTTGCCACCTCTGCATATACTGTTGAGCTGCCGTCGCTATGCAAAAGGAGTATTTGATAAGGCATAAAACGCTCTCCCATTTCCATACCTGGCGAACCAACAGGCATAGCAGGTACTGATAAACCAATGCTGTTGGCTGGCACTGTAGCTAAGTATTGTTTGATAAATTTTGCTGGTACATGCCCTTCAAATACGTAACCCTCTTTTGACTCTGCTGTATGACAAGAGCGGTAGTTCGGCGCAATGCCTTTGTCATCCTTTAGCTCAGAAAGAAACGTTACGTTGTTAGCTGTGACGTCAAAACCGTATTCTTCGGCATGATCTATCCATTTTTGGCAGCAGCCGCACGTTCGACTTTTAAATACAGTAAGTTCAATAGGTGTTGTTTTCGTTGAATCGTTTGCAACCGTTTGAGGTGCCGTAATATCTGATGCATCTGATGCATCTGATGCATCTGAGCATGCCGTCATGATAAAAACGGATGCAAGTATGCTTGCCTTTGCAAGCAACAAGATAGAAAATTTCATAGTGAAGTCCTCTCAATTAAAATGTGTTTAGTATGAATGAGCGAAAATAAACTTGGGCCTTGCCAATGCTTATTTTCACGAGGCTATTAGCAAAAAACGCGCGTGACTAAACAGTGAGGCTCTTTGGGGGGCGTTGTAATTGTGAGGGGAAAATGCTTGTGAATACGGCGTGGCAAGACGCTACTTTTGTTTCAGTGAAGTTTGGTTCCGCGATTAAACTGTCGCCTATGAGCGCGGCAATAGTTAATAAACCGATGGGGCAGCAACAGTCCTTTGCACAACAATTCATATCTCCTTCATCCATTGCGCGTTTGGTTTGAGGTGAGCTTTGAGTATCTATCTCAATCATGCTAGGCATCATCATTTGATCTTGCGAGCATGGCATATTAGTAGAACTAAACGCCTTAGCACCTTGCGATACAAGCATCGTAATGATGAAGATAATATGCACGAAACGTTTAAACAAGTTAAGCTTATCCAATGTTGTGAAGTTTAATATAAACCAGCAAATGCGACAGTCGCTGTTAATAAAACCTAGTTGAGTACGCTATATTACCGATACAACCTGACGATACGATTACATGCAGATTACAATTTTGTCATCAAGACAACATTAGATGCGGTTGTACCTTATAATGGCGATCAGCGGTTTAGTAATGACGCAGGCACAATGAAAGAATAATCCCACTTTAGAATTAGGTGCATTGGTTTTGCCTCATCAACTGGAGTTGAAATGAAAATATTGGTAGTTGAAGATGAAACTAAAACGGGCGATTACATCAAACAAGGTCTATCAGAAGCGGGATTCGTGATTGAGTTGGTGAGAAACGGCTTGGACGGTCACCACAAAGCCATGACAGGTAATTTCGAGCTCGTCATTTTAGATGTCATGCTACCTGATATTGACGGTTGGAAAATAATGAGTTCGCTCCGAGAATCAAACAACCCCACTCCTGTATTATTTTTGACGGCCAGAGACAGCGTTAAAGACAGAGTTAAAGGACTTGAGTTAGGCGCTGATGATTATCTAGTAAAGCCTTTTGCCTTTGCAGAATTACTTGCTCGAGTGCGCTCACTACTGAGGCGTGGCATTGCAGTACCAATCAATACCCTCGCAATTGCCGATTTACAGCTAGATATACCGTCTCGCATTGCCACACGCTCAGGTAAAACCATTAATCTCACGACCAAAGAATTTACCTTACTTGAGCTAATGGTTAGGCGGCAAGGAGAAGTGCTGCCGCGCTCCCTAATTGCTTCACAAGTTTGGGACATTAATTTTGATAGCGACACCAACGTGATTGACGTGGCTATTAGACGTCTCAGAGCAAAAATTGACGACGATTTTTCTCCAAAATTAATCCAAACTATTCGTGGTATGGGCTACAAATTATCAGCGATTGACAATGAATAAGTGGTTTTCTGTGCCTAACTCTCTCGCTTTTCGCACAACCAGCCTAGTTGGAATAACGGTCCTATTATGCTTTTCGGTGATGCATGCAATTGTCATCCATTCAATAGAGCAGCATTTTACCGAGCAAGATGCGTCTGAACTCAACGAAGTTTACCTGGCTGTTGATGCCAAACTTAAAGAAGCAGCACTGAACAATACGCCCCCTTCGGAAACCCTGTTTGAAGCGGTTTCTGGCCATCATGGTGTTTACTATCATGTTGAAAACGCACTGGGCGAAACACTCTTCTCAAGTAAGGATGCCGATTTTAGTTTTTTTCCTAAGAATTCGTCCACTTTTGAAATCGTAGCGCCTGATAATTTAATATTGTTTCAAGACACTCAGCATATGTTGCGTGCAACTAAGCTAACAACGAGTGTCAGTTTAAGTGGCCAAGAAGAAACGTATAGCGTTATTGTTGCTTCAAATATGGAATTCCATATGACGTATATGGAAAATTTTAAGAAAACGCTATGGCTAATTACTATCTTCGCAGCCATTGTAACGATATTAGCTGCAAGGTTCGCGATTTATAGAGGACATTCGCCACTTAGAAACTTAAGTAGAAAAATTGAAACAATATCTGCTGACCATTTAGATGCGAGGTTAAGCACCAATGGCGTTCCAACTGAATTAACGGTGTTAGTCGACTCGTTCAATACTATGATCCAAAAGTTGGAAGATGGTTTTTCAAGACTGTCATTTTTTTCCGCCGATATCGCACATGAATTAAGAACCCCAATAACTAACTTGACGACACAAACGCAAGTAATTTTAAACCGAGAAAGAAGTAACGAAGAGTATACGGATATACTGTATTCGCATCTTGAAGAATATGAAAGAATGAGCAAGATGGTCAGCGACATGTTGTTGCTAGCGCAAACCGAGCATGGATTGATTACACCCAGTAAAGACAAAATAGCCGTTAACCAAGAGATCAAAGACTTAACTGAGTATTTTGAAGTACTTTCGGATGAGAAAGATATAACGATTACACTGCGCGGCCCGTCAATTGAGTTAGTGTGTGATAAAACAATGTTTCGCCAGGCACTTAGTAATTTGATATCTAACGCTATTCGTTACTCACCTAACGACGATGAAATTATTATTGAAACAAAGGATTCGATTGACGCCATCTCCATTTCAATAATTAACCATGGAGATGTCATCCCTGAAGAACATTTAAGTCGTTTGTTTGATCGCTTCTACAGAACAGATTTTTCACGCAAACGAGATGGGCAAGGTGCGGGACTTGGCTTAACGATTGCCAAGTCCATTATAAAAATTAACGGGGGCGATATTATTGCTGAGTCGTCGTCAACTAGGACTTGCTTCGCTATTGTCTTTAAGAAATTTTAAAAATGATGCGAGTGAATTAGTTGCCGCTTGAGAATTTTGCAATCGAATATGGCGCTCAATATTGTTGGTTGTTGAGCATAAGATGCCATTATCCACCGAGCTTATCGTGAACATCACACACAGCCTTCATAACGACACTCTCATTATTTGGGCCATCGTTAAGTGCCTTAAATGAATCATTATAGAACGCGAATGAGTCACCATTTTTGAGATGAACAACGGCGCAAGCTACATCGTTTCTAAAAAAACTAATTACAGTTTCACGATTGAATTCTTTAAATCTTATATTCATAGTGGGCTCCTAAATGGCAATTTTCTCAAGCAAAAATTAACCTAGACTTTCCAAAAAATCTGCAAATAACTTATTAGCGTATAAAGCCGGAATTTCGAAAAGCTCTGGCGATTTGCGTTTAGTCTTAGGGTCATAAAAAGATATCGTTAAGGGATCACTCTCAAAGTGTGCAATGAGTTTTTCCTCATTGTTTTTAACTGCCGAAGTGTACGCCAGTAGCATAACCCGATGCTCATCCCAGCTCGACTTATGAGATAAAATTCGAGAGAGTGCACGCTTTGTGCGCCCGATTTTTACGACAACATACCCCTTCGTTCTAGCCGCATGGTTCGAGATGAAGCAGTAAAGAAACCCAGACTCATCTTGCTGAACTGTCTCTCGTAACGGCAGAGGAATCGTTTCATTTCTCATATATTCAACGTATTGAGACGTTTTCTGATAGCCTTCCATTTGCATTTTTCTGAAAAATTTTGGGTAATCATCACGCACAAGCGCCGGTAGTTCATTAGGTTTTAAGCCTATCGAATGCATATACTCAATAGTCTTAACGGGTAAATACTTCGTGAAATCGCCAAATTTATCACCTAAACAAGTCCTCAATTCTCTCGACAAATTTGTCGTATTTTCAGTACACTCTAACGCTATTTTTAAATATTGCTTAGCTTGATTAACGGTTGAGTCGAGCGGCGCGTTTCTTCGAAAAGACGCATCTACTCTCATTGCAAGCCGCTCTACAGATAACTGAACTCGATTGCAAAGTGTGTGATTTATTTTTTCAAATTCCCGCTTTTGTTTACAAAACTCATAAAATTGACCGGGGTAAACATGCCCTTGAAAATAGTCGCTGTTCAAATATTCACGAAACGCTATCTCTATTTTAGCTCGATGATTTTCATTTACAGACATACTTATCCCTCTGTAGACCTCAATACTTTAATAGCAGCGCTTCTGTGTAACGCTGCCTTATATCCAACTTTTTGCCGCATAGACGACCACCCAGGGTAGTCAAATTTATTCAATTGCTAAGCAGCATTTTCTAGTTCATCTCGGATAATTTTCACCTCCTCTGGTGCATCAAACCACATACGAAATTGCGATCCCACGGTGTTATCAACACCGAATCGTACAATAAGTCTAGAACCAACACCGTCTGACACATTAACCAATAAAACGTCCTCAACTCCATGACGTATGAAAAGATTTTCATTTGATTTGACGGCCTGAATTAGTCCACTCGACGAAAGTATCCTAGCGCCTACTGATGATTGATAATCAAGCTCAAAGTCACCGTTTCGTTTAATTTTTCGAAGCAGAATTCGAACTTTTTGAGGCAAACCATAAGTATCAGAATACTTTAGAATGACAGACTCGCCTGATTTACGTGTTAGTTTTAACGCCATATTTTTCTCCTTTAATTTGACTTTGAGGATGATATGATAAAGTTGCCTATTTGTCAACTTTAATTTTAATAGCTTATTTCCCTTTGATTTATTAAGAAAATATAGAAGTTGATTTTAGTGTAGACATTAGGTCGACGAGATATCTCAGCTCGTGAAAAGCTAAGACTTCATCAATATTAACATTTAATTTATAGCCACAATTTTTGAAATTTAAGAAAGGTATATATGCTTAACTCATAGATGTACAAAGCTTTTTAAAAGACTAATGTCTTTTGGATTCTTTAATATAATCACACGAGCAGAGCAGTTTGGGCAAAGTGCAGTTAGTTTTGAAGATGTACTCATTTCATATTCTTGTAGTGGTTTGACGATTAAATATGGAGTCCCACTGCTGTCTTTGAAGGGTGCATCGCTGATACAAAGCTGACACTTACCCTTAACCACTTCAATAATGCGTTTACGCATTTCAGGGCTTACTGAAGTAGTATCGAGTGCTGAAGGCTCAAATCCGCCTTCCAAATATGAGCATGTTATGATCTGTTTAGCGTATAGCAAAGCTTCGACTTCGCGCATTTTTGTCGGGGAAAATGAACGCTCACCTGCCCTCAAACGAGACATAAACGATTTAGTAACGCCAAGTTTTTTAGAAAGATCGGTGTCAGTTTTCAGCGAATAAACCTCTTTGATTTTCTCAAGAATAGTCTTAACGTCGTTCTTAATGTATTGCACAGCGCTCTTAGTTCATTATTTGCAAAATGATAATACTACTTTATGAATTATCAAATGCCAGCAATTGTTTATTATTAATTAAGTTGCATCATTTTATCTTTCATTAATGCTATTTACATAGACCTTTGTGCTTGTTTATAAGTAACAAGTATCAAAAAATTGCATTCTACTCAAAACAAAATGGTGAATAATTTTTATTTGCAGTAACTCCATATTCTATTTAAACATACGCGACGCTTGTGATGGCTCAAAATTTCTTATGCCTTTTATAAGCACGAAATGGCTAAGCTATCGCTGCAAAAAGTGCGAGAGTATAGCTAGCAGCGAGTTGATGATGAAAATGTGCAAAAGAATACTATTCTTAGCTTTTGATATGAGAACGTTTAAAAGTAGCCTTCAATCATTGATAATAATGCAAAATCCTGAAAACTCTAAAGTGGTTAATTTCTCCACCATTTAAATGGTCATAATTTCCCTAAAATCGGAGCCTTAAACTGCCCTTTGCGCCTATAGCGCGAGTATCGTCACCAACGCCGGTTGGCTGCAGCGCATATCGGGGGTTATGTTAAAAAAGCGCTATTGGCGTTTGTGGTGTTGTATAGACATGCTTATTAATCAAAAATGTCCAATTGCGCGTCATTAGGCGGTAGCTTTTTGGCGTTACGGCAAGCTATACACCCTTTATATTTGTTATCACGACTGCCCGTCATATGATTAATGGTGCGTTGGAACGAATGGCCATGTGCACACTTCCACCAGATGCGATGGTGACTGCCATGGGTAAAGTTATAAGGCGTTAATGGATGGTTTTTACGATGATCCCATTGTGATGCAACCTCTGGATATACCACTGCTAAGGACTTCTCTGGAAAGGGATCTGGAAAATAACTCATATAAACCAAGAATTCGTCATCGTTTACAAATTCAGTCTCCTTAAGGTAATCAGATACCATATTAGCGGTTGATGGGACTAATGCGACTATGGACGTTATAAGTGCATCTACATCCTGTTTTGATATCTCTCGAGCGGGTGTAATCACATCTAATAGTGACAATTTCGGGAGGGGATGTTCACGTACTCGCACAATCGCGACATCTTGTTTTTTCATGAATATGTTTTTATCGCGATCTTTAACCGCCTTGCTGTGATGATAATAGTGACCATCATATTCGATGCCAATTCTAATGGATTGAATGTATACATCTATCTCACTCCCCTTTACCTTATATCGATACTTAGTCCCTGGGAAAAGCGCTTTAATCTCACAATATATGCGTGTTTCTTGTGCTGACCAGCCAAATTTTGCGCACTCTGTGCATCCCCGATGATAACTGACTCTTTCAGTGGGTTGCATCTTATATTCATGCCCTTTGCTACATACCCACCAGAAGTATTTGTTACTTTTGGGTGCTACTTGCTTAGGCGTAATGTCGATATTTTTTGTAGGGTGCCAGTCTTGTGCAATTTCAGGGTGCTTAGCCGCTAAACTGGTTTCTGGGGTGACTCGTCGGTAGCAAAATGGACATCCAGAGCTCTTACTCGTTCTATCTGCAAGTCTTGTATACCATTCATGTGTGTTGTTATTTGAACATAGAAACCATGCTTTCTTGTCCGACTTCGGAAAAACATCCTCAGGCGTCAGAGCTCCGTTCTTTGTGGGGTGCCATTCTTTAGCTACTTCAGGGTAGCGGCTTTGTAAGGATTGGTGGATTTTAGGTTTGCTCACTATGCCTCCATAAGTAGCGCTTTAGATTTTGTAGTGGCCAAGGCATATTGATCATAGGCAAACAGTGTTCCCAATATCGATATCTCGATTAATATGGTATCAATAAAACGATACTAAAAAGGCGTTTAGCTTTTTTCTAGCGCACTTAATAACACTGATTCAACGTTTTCGATGAATGACTTTTCTTTCGCTAACAATTTTTTAATATCGGCTTCCAACATATCTAAGTCATCATATTGTTCGTCATTGATATTGATTCGATGATTATGGATATGAACAAGGATCTGATATCCATGCAAGAAAATTAGAGTGCCTAATTTCGGTATGAGAAATTCTCAAAATTTCGAAAAAATTTGGGTTAGATAACGTCAAGTCGAGTCGCTCAATTGCTGGGTCTTTTATAAGGCGACTCAGTTTTCTAATTATCTCAACCATAATGTTCGCTCTTCCTAGGTTTTGCCAGAAACTTTCTACCTTCTTACCTTATTTTCCTTAATAAGTAAAAGATGTCTACAGATATAGGGGAAGATCAAAGTCTAACGAGAATCTTAAGACTTTTACTTAAGCGCTACCAGTACCTGACTTAGCTTGCATTTTTAACTCAGCATTTTCTCTAGCAAGTACGACAAGCTCAGACTGTTTCGATTCGAGCTTTAAGTCCATACCGTCTAAACGAGATTTTAATGAATCAATCGATCCGAAATACTTAGCGTTATCATTACTAAGTAAGCTATTTTTTGCTAAAAGAGAAGTAACCTCATTTTTAAGTTCCTCATTTTCTTTATCAAGCGAGTCAATAGCTTGGCATGCCTCGAACTCTGAGTGTTTGTACTCTTCCAGCTTTTCTTCATGTTTCTTTATAACTGAAGCGACTCTGCTTTCAGCTACATCCGCGGCTACCTTGTAATTTATTTTGGTTACTCTCGTTAATTGTTGAGAAATCATTTCAATACTTTTTTCAAGAGCCTCCTGCATTTCAGCTGGCAGTTCGATTTCTTTGCTGGAGTCGCCATTAAGTGCCTCGTTATTTCGTTTTGCCACCTCTTCGGACCATACTGTTTTTATACGCTGTGCACTTCCACCTCCTATAAGCTGCCTTATACCAAAAGGTGTAACGATTTTACTCAAACTGAGTAAATGATTACCTGCCTTGATGATCTCCTCATCAGAAAATTCCGCGACTCTACCCATTTAATACTCCTTCAAAATAAAAACTTAAATAACTTATTTAAGTATATTAACTTATTTTATAAATACAAATTTATTTTTCTGAAATTAGAATCCATTCTTTATTTTGTTGTGCATTAGAAGTTATAACGGCATATGCTCGGACGAGTTGTTACGTTGTGCAACTTGTCGCAGATGCCAAGCGCTTTGGAAAAGAGAATGTTAATCACACCTGCAAGGCGCATCCTCCATCTACCGCATCGCTATCATGCACAGCAAGTACAAAAAGTGTTTACCTTGAAAACTATTCCAGTAAATGATGGAAGTGAATATGGACAACGCAATGCAATAGAGACTCGATAACGCACCCGAAACGGCTGTACTACGAAAGCAAGCCGTCGAGCATCCATTTGGCACCATCAAAATGTGGAAGGACGCTACCCACTTCTTAATGAAGCGCAAACAGAATGTGGCTACTGAAATGAGCTTGCATGCATTGGCCTATAACCCTAAACGAATGATATCGATTGTTGGAGTAATCGATTTGATATCGGCCATTGAGGCCTAATATTATCCTTTATTGAAGTGTCCGGCTAATTCAACCACAACAGTGCGTGTTGGGATAACGCGGTGGTTGAAAGGTTTTTTGGCAGTTTAAAATATGACTGGTTGTTCAAAGTAGCGCAACCAACACGAGAGCACATGACGCAAGATGTTGCTGCATATGTGAAATATTACAATCTGGAGCGATTGCATTCGTCGAACGGCGATCAATCACCCATTGAGTATGAAAATTCCTTTAGGAATGTGTCCGGTTGGACTTGACCAGAACAATGAAAACAAAATTTGCAGATAAAATTGCAGTGATTATCTATCCAGATATTAAAGAATTTCATAAAGCAATTAATTTTGAAGATGCTCCTGATTGGGTCGTTGGGGCTGCTGGGAAAAATTTATTGATGATGGTATCCCCTTTGAATCCAGGTAAGGTTCACAATTACGAATCTCTTATGAAGTCAATCATTCACGAATTATGCCATGCTGTTGTATTAAATATGCGTGAACAAGGTCAAGTTGGTTTACCAAAATGGTTGGATGAAGGATTTGCTTTTTACTACGCTAAGCAGTTAACAGAAACAAATGAAAGGATTCTCGTGAATAGTGATAACGAATATGAGATTCCTAGCTGGGAAATTTTAAGCAATGCTGGAACTGTTGAGTTTGGTGATAAGAATGGATATATTTTTTCTGCATTAATAGTTGAGTTTTTAATTAGTAATTACGGCTATGACGCTATCAGAAAACTAATTATACAACCTAATGACTTTGAGGCAATTTTTGGATTATCTGAGTTAGAATTAGAAAGTAAATGGAGAACTCACCTGAGAAATAGTCATAAAGGCGGTTAAAAACCAACGTAAGCGGTTCAGTTGCTGTGTGTTGTCTAATAGCCTTTAGCGGATTTCCACCAAAATGAGCTTCACTCATACGTGCAGTTTGACTCGCAGATTTCATAAAACTTTTGGCTTAACGCAGGAACATTGCAAACGATTTAGCATGGGTATTCTATGACCAAGTTTCGAACAGCAAAACCAAGTGAAGCAGAAAGGTTATCTGCATTAGCCATAACTTCAAAAGCCCACTGGGGTTATTCTTTAGAGTTTATGGAAGCATGCAAAGCTGAGCTGTCTCATACGCCAGAGCAACTTGCTAATGAAAAGTGCATTTACATTGTTGCAGTTAAAAACAAATCCATTATTGGCTTTTATAAACTCGAAAATATCTACCAACAAACTATTCTATTGGAAGCATTGTTTATTGATCCATCAATGATTGGACGGGGTGTCGGCCGCGAGTTATATGAACATGCTAAACAAACCGGAGCTGCTAGAGGAGCTGAATTTATTGAGGTCCAAAGTGATCCTAATGCAGAAGGTTTTTATAAATCCATGGGAATGGAAGTTACTGGTAAAGAGCAATCTGGTAGTATCGAAGGCCGCTACTTACCTATATTGAAAATATCAATTTGAATTGACACAAAACAACCCATCTAATCAGGACTTTCGACAGACGGTCGATTTCCATTTTAGCAAATTATTATCAGCCCATACGCGTGCGTTATTAAACGTCAGCTATTGGAAAAAAAATTAGTTTCATTATCAACTTCCAAATAACCGTTTTTCACTCTAACGATAACAAATACAAGAAAATGGGTATGTCGCAACTGCCCGAACTTGTCTAAGACAGCTCAACGGCAAGGGGACGTACGCCGTTCAAATTTGTGTGAAAAGTTTATGTTAACAGCAATCATTGAGATGCGAACTTTTGACGGGCTGCTCTAACTTCCATTCCGGACATTCGAAGCACATAAAAAAGCGTTTCCTAGTTCGTGATTATTGCTTTAATTGACAACAACAAAAAAGCAGTGACTAACCCGCTTTCTAATTGTTAGCTCAACAAGAGTGACGGCATCATTAGGTTAGAAACACTAATCTGCTAGAAGCTGCAATACGCCGCATTCCTTTACTTTGTTATTGTCACTACATGCTTTTACCATCAGTGCAAGTGTCGCTTTTAACTCGTTAAGTTCTGCAATTTTTTGACTTACATCTTCCATGTGGTCATGTATTAAATTGTTAATACTAGCGCAGCTCGTTTCAGGACTCTCTTTAGTTTCCAATAACTGCGTAATTTCCGCCAAGGTCAAGTCAAGTGAGCGGCACTGACGTATGAAGCGCAAACGGCTCAATGATGATGCATCATAAAGCCGATAATTACTATCTGTTCGCTGAGAAGGACTAATGAGTTTTTCTCGCTCATAAAATCGGATGGTTTGAATTGAACAACCGCTCTTTTTTGATAATTCGCCTATTTTCATAAAAAACGCTTTTTGTTAATTGACTCTATAGTGGGTATAGACTTTATACTAGTTTCATTAAGTATAAAAGAGGACTGTTTCATGAGCGGTTGCGGCTGCGAAGTTGAAATCCAAGATGCATCCCAAAAAAAGGTCTTGTATTGGCTATTGGGGATTAATGCGATCATGTTTGTGATTGAGCTTGGCGTTGGCGTGCTCGCTGACTCCACGGCTTTAATTGCTGATTCGCTCGATATGCTGGCTGATGCCGTTGTATATGCGATTGGTATTTATGCAGTGGGAAAGTCTATTATTCACAAGGCCAAAGCGGCAAGAGTGAGTGGTTATTTTCAATTGATGCTAGGCGCTATTATTCTAA
The DNA here is from genome assembly GCF_041380235.1 of Glaciecola sp. SC05. Taxonomy (NCBI): domain Bacteria; kingdom Pseudomonadati; phylum Pseudomonadota; class Gammaproteobacteria; order Alteromonadales; family Alteromonadaceae; genus Glaciecola; species Glaciecola sp. SC05. The sequence continues at coordinate 116,798 of NZ_JBGIYY010000009.1, read as the reverse complement.
TCGATATTATTCGCCGCTCCGTCATGGGAAGTGAACCAGTCTCTCATCTTATGATGGGAATGGGTGCGGTGGCCTTAGTCGCCAATGTCATTTGTTTGTTTATTATCCGCAGCCATAAAAATGGTGAAGTGCACATGCGAGCAAGTTGGATTTTTTCAGCGAATGATGTGATTGCGAATATGGGCGTTATTTTCGCTGGCGCATTGGTGCTATGGCTAGACAGCCGTTTACCAGACTTAATTATCGGTGTGGTTGTTTCAGTAATTGTGCTGCGCGGGGCATGGATGATATTAAAAGATGCGAAAAATGAATTAGTCGCTAATCAAACACTAACTGACAATGAAAATTCTGGGGGCGTATCATGAGTTATTATCAAGCGGCAAAGCCTTTTGTTGAAGGTAAACTTAAGGACTATTCCAAAGCAATTCGCAGTAAGCAGTATGATTCGGCATTTCATCACTTAGAAGATGCTCACGTCATCGGTCAACACTCCACTTACCTACATTGTTTAGCACATTTTCACATGCTCAAACACGGCATTAAACAACGCGATCCTAAAGAAACCGTAGGACAGGTTTTTCGTTTAATAGGTGCATTAACGAAAACAGCCATTGGCTTTATTCCAACAGGCAACACCGGCGGCGCAAACGTTAGCCCGTTTAAAACACTACCCATAAGCGATGAAAATCAAAAAATATTGGAGCAAATTAATCATGCACAGTCATAACCATGCAAATGACAGTGACGGCGCTTCCAATCGAATAGGCTGGGCATTTTTCCTAAATGTGGTGTTTACGATTATCGAGTTTATTGGCGGCTGGCTAACAAACAGCACCGCTATCATGGCAGATGCCGTTCATGATTTAGGTGATAGTCTATCGATAGGTACCGCTTGGGGCTTAAACAAACTCGGTGATAAAGAGGCCAACAATACATTCTCGTATGGTTATAAGCGTTTTTCGCTGCTAGGCGCATTAATAAATGGGTTGGTGTTAATCACCGGCTCAGTGTGGATATTATTTGAAGCTATACCTCGTCTATCGAACCCTGAGATGCCGCAAGTAGAGGGCATGTTATTGCTTTCTATCTTTGGCATTACCGTAAACGGTTTTGCGGCTTACAAATTGAGCGGTGGGACTACGCTTAATGAAAAAATACTCAACTGGCACTTACTGGAAGATGTGCTTGGTTGGGTAGCCGTGCTCATTGTATCTGTTGTGCTAATGTTTAAGCCGTGGCCAATACTCGATCCAATACTATCCATAGGCTTTACCTTGTTCATTTTATTTAACGTAGTGCGCAATTTAAAAGAAACATTACTATTGTTTTTGCAAGCGACGCCCGATAAGAAACAATTGGATGAAGTGCGTGATGTCTTGTTAGGCAGTGAGGATGTAGAGGACATTCATCATTTTCATATCTGGTCGTTAGATGGCGAACACAATGTAATGACGGCACATGTTCAGTTAAAGCAGGATATCTCAATACAGAATATGACGGCATTAAAAGAAACGTTTCGAAAAGCACTCGCTAAATTTGATTTTGTGCATACCACTATCGAATTTGAATTTGCAGATGAGGCGTGTCGAGATGAGCAAGATGCACATTAATCTGGTTAGTAAGGTTGCACAACAGGTATACCGTGATAGTATTTCGCCTGTTAACGATGGAAAAAAAGAAGGTTATGTTTAAAACAAAGGTGACATGCTATGTAGTAGTCATGCTGATTTTATTTCAGTCGTTCACTGCTGTCGCAAGCTCTTTAGACTTCCATACTCTTGATGTCGAACACCTCGCTGAAGTGCATGAGCACGACAAGCACGACGCACATGCATCTCCTCAACCTGAAAAAAATGCTACGTCATTAGATTTAACCGCGTCGTCTGAAAGCCCTCATAACCCATCTGATTGTCACCACTGTGGACATTGCCACGGCTCTCATACCCAATGGGTAGGTAACTCTGTTGGCATTAAACAACCCTCCCTAGATGAAGGTCATGCTTTCTTCTACTTATCCAAAGTAATAGACGCACCGATTACGCGCTTGCTGCGGCCTCCCAAAATTACGTCCTAGTCTTTTCAAACATGAGTTCGCTATTTTTATAGCGGAAAATAATTTTTGAAACATTAGGATATAAACAATGACATTTTTCTCATTGAAACGCTCGATGCGCGTGTGCGCTGTGGGCGTTTATAGTATGGCTATTTTTGCTTATTTGCCAGTTCAGGCGCAAGTACAAAATAGCAACGAAATAAAGCCGATAACGCTAGAGAGTGCAATAAAGCGCACCCTCGCAAATGCGCCTTATTTGTATGAATTTACCTTTAAACAACAAGCCCTAGAGGGTGAGTTAAAAACAGCCGCACTTAAGCCAGAGCTTAACGCCGGCATTGAGCTCGAAAACTTTTTAGGCACAGGTGCAGTCTCTGGCATAAAAGACACTGAGCTGACGCTAACCTTATCTTCTGTGATTGAGTTTGGTGACAAAATCGAGGCTCGTACTAATTTTGCTAGCGCAAAATCGCGCGTCACAGAAGCACAAAAGCAAATACGTACCTTGGACATCCTGGCGGAAGTCACGCGTCGCTACATTGATGTGCTGGCACAGCAAGCCATGATAAAAGCCTATGAAGATGCACAAACTTTGGCGATGTATACTTACCAATCGGTTGTCAAACGTGTTGACGCAGGCGCGTCCCCTGCATTTGAGCAGCAGCGTGCAGAGGCCTCTCTTGCTCGTGCAAGGCTCGATGTAGTAACCGCAAAACAAACCAACTCGGCCATGATTAAAAGCCTTGCCATTATGTGGGGAGAGCAATCCCCAAGCGTTAATCGCGTTGAAGGCGATTTGTTTGCGTTGTCACCATCGCCGTCTCTTACGATCTTATTTGAGCAAGTCTCAAATAGCCCTAACATCGATGTGTATGCACAGGAATATCGACTGCAAGAAGCGCAAGTTAGGCTAGCCCAATCTGCAAACCAAGCGGACGTGAGTTGGAGCGCCGGTATTAGACGCATAAACGGTATTGATGAAACCGCCTTTGTGGCTGGCGTCAGTATGCCCTTGTTCGCGACTGAGCGAAACCTGGGTGAGTACGAGCAACAAAAAGCCGTGTTAAATCAATTGGAGCAGCAAAGACAAGGTGCCATGCTAGCGCTTTATCATCAACTTAATACAGCCCTGATGGCAAGGGATAACGCATTGCTTAATGTGCAAACCTTACAAAACGCCATCATACCGCCGCTTGAGCAAGCACTGTCATTGGTTGAGCAAGCTTACCTTGATGGTCGATTTAGTTACCTTGAATGGGTGACCACGCGTCAAGAACTGCTCGATGCTAAACAAGCCCTTATTCACTCAGCAAGACAAGCGCACCAGCGAGCCGCCGACATTGAATCGTTAACGGCAACGCCGCTTTCGTCAACCACAGGTTCTGCGGCTAGGTCTTCTTTGCAGACATCATCAGTCCCTAATTTTCAGCGAGTGTCAAAATGAAACTATCACAACTAATATTTACTATTTTAAAGCCGTTCCAACTTGCGTTATTGGTAAGCGTATTACTTATGCCTCTGACTGCCATTAGTGGCGAGGGAGAATATGGCGATGAAGGAAAAGAAGATGCGCACCGCAATGAGTTTGTAGTAATGACCCAAGCCATGGCAACACAAGTTGGCGTTACGACGCAGGCTGTTGCGTCAGGCACCCTAAATATCACTAAAACAGTGTATGGCAATGTCGTCACCGACCCAGCATCGCTCAGTCATATTCGTGCGCGGTTTGATGGCGTTGTCACGCGCGTTAACGCAAACTTAGGCGATAAAGTAAAAAAAGGTGCTGCACTTGCTATTGTGGAGTCCAATGAAAGCCTAAAAAGCTATTCAGTCACCGCTCCTTTTGCGGGCACTGTCATTGCTAGACATGCAAATGAAGGTGAACTATCAAATGGGCAAGTGCTCTTCTCCATTGCTAACTACGATGGTGTATGGGCACAGCTTAAAATATTTCCCAATCAGTTACGCGCGGTGGCTGAGCAGCAATCAGTGCAGCTAGGCCTAGCGGACGCCAAGATTGATGCAGTTATCAGTCATATTTTGCCATCTCCTGACGAGCAACCCTACGTACTCGCCTATGCCAAAATCGACAATACTTCAGGTCATTGGCCAGTTGGTGCAGCGGTGCTCGGCAACATCACCATTGATAGGCTTAATGTGGCTATGCTTGTGCCAAAAGCGGCTATTCAAGAATATGAAGGTAGAAGTGTTGTATTTGTTAAAAAGGGCGATGAGTACCATCCTGAGCCTGTCACCTTAGGCAGGCAGGACGCTGATAACATTGAAGTGTTAAGTGGTGTCTCCGAATCTGACGTTGTCGTCGTGAGCAACAGCTTTTTGTTCAAAGCCGACTTAGAAAAATCGGAGGCTGGACATGATCATTAATCGCCTCATTTTTCTTATACAGCATAAGAGCGCCTATCTAGCTGACAGCTCTCAGTGGGAGGCGCTTAGATGATTGAATCAATATTAAGGACGTCCATTGAGCGCCGTGGTTTGGTGCTGATGCTGACCTTTTTGGTTATGGGTTTAGGCTTTTGGAGTTATAACAAACTCCCCATAGATGCCGTACCCGATATCACCAACGTTCAGGTGCAAATTAATACGCAAGCGAAAGGCTATTCGCCGCTAGAAACAGAGCAGCGCATTACCTTTGTGGTGGAAACGGCGCTCGCAGGCTTGCCTAATTTATCCTACACCCGTTCGTTGTCACGCTATGGCTTGTCGCAAGTAACGGTCGTCTTTGATGAAGGCACTGACCTGTACTTTGCGCGTAACCTTATCAATACCAAGCTAGGGGCAATTAAGAGCCAACTCCCACAAGGCTTAGAGCCTGAAATGGGACCTATTGCCACCGGTTTGGGTGAGATATTCATGTATACCTTACGCGCCAAAGACGGTGCACTACAAGACAACGGCCAGCCCTATGATGCAATGGCTTTGCGAGAGGTACACGACTGGATCGTGAAACCCCAACTAGCACTGGTAAAAGGCGTAACCGAGGTCAATGCAATAGGTGGCTATGTAAAGCAATATCACGTTAACCCTGAGCCATTAAAAATGCTGAACTTCGGCGTCAGTTTACCCGACATTCACGAAGCGTTAGCGCGTAATAACGCCAATCAAGGAGCAGGGTTTGTAGAGCGCAACGGTCAACAAATACTTATTCGTTCACAAGGACAGCTGCAAACCATCGCAGACATTGAAAACGTAGTGGTCAAGCGGGTCAATTCTATCCCTGTGACGGTTAAGGATATTGGCAGTGTGGCGATTGGCAAAGAGCTTAGAACGGGGGCGGCGACTCAAGAAGGAGCCGAGACGGTGCTTGGCACTGCGATGATGATTGTGGGGGGCAACTCACGGGCTGTAGCACAAGCCGTAGCACTTAAGGTAGATGAAATACAAACTAGTTTACCTGCTGGTATTGTGATTGACCCAGTATATGACCGCACGCAACTTGTTGATAAAGCCATCGATACCGTGCAAAAGAACTTAGTAGAAGGTGCGTTACTGGTTATTGTGGTGTTGTTTGTATTGCTCGGTAATATACGCGCTGCACTCATCACCGCAGCCGTGATACCGCTTGCCATGCTAGCGACTATTACCGGCATGGTGAATTACGGCGTATCGGCTAACTTGATGAGTTTAGGTGCCCTGGACTTTGGTCTGATTGTGGATGGTGCGGTCATTATTGTTGAAAACTGCATAAGGCGATTATCAGAAGCCCAAAAGCGCACAGGTGGCGTATTGCCATTAAAAGACCGTCTTGAATTGGTTTTCCAAGCAACTAACGAAGTGATACGCCCCAGCTTATTTGGCGTGCTCATTATCACAGTGGTATACATCCCGCTGTTTTCACTAACAGGCGTGGAAGGCAAGATGTTCCATCCTATGGCGGCTACCGTCATTATGGCCTTGTTGGCAGCAATGGTGTTCTCTATCACAATTGTACCAGCCGCTGTAGCCTTGTTTATGAATGGAAAAGTCAGCGAGAAAGAAAGCCCGATTATTGTGGCCGGAAAGTCGGTGTATCGACCTGTCTTGGATGGCGCTCTCAAATTCAGGTGGTTTGTCTTAGTAGGCGCTGCATCACTTGTAGTAGTAAGTATCGTGATGGCAACACGATTGGGTACGGAATTTATTCCGCAACTGGATGAAGGCGATATTGCACTGCACGCCATGCGTATTCCAGGTACTGGTATTGAACAAGCCGTATCGATGCAAAAAACGCTTGAAGATAAGATTATGACGTATCCGCAAGTGAAAACGGTATTTGCTAAAACGGGCACGGCAGAGGTGGCTACCGACGCGATGCCGCCAAATGTGACTGATACCTTTGTGATGCTGCATCCGCGTGATGAATGGCCTGATCCAAGCCTCTCAAAAGCAGAATTTGTTGAAACGCTAGAGCAAGAGCTACAGGGCGTTGCAGGGAATAACTACGAGTTCACTCAACCTATTCAAATGCGCTTTAATGAACTGATTAGCGGGGTGCGCTCTGATTTAGGTATCAAAGTGTTTGGTGATGATTTAGATACATTGGTCGCCTCCGCTAATGACATACTTAGCGTGTTGCAATCGATTGATGGCGTTGCCGATGCTCGACTTGAACAAGTCGATGATATTCCGCTGTTTACAATCAATCCTAAACCCATTGCATTGGCGCGTTATGGTTTAGATGTGACTGACTTGCAAGAGTGGCTTGCCTCCGCCATCGGAGGCAATACCGCAGGGCTTATTTTTGAGGGTGACCGTCGCTTTGAGTTGCTGGTACGTTTTGATGAGCAGACGCGCAGTAACCTAGATGCAATTGGTAATATTCCGATTGCGATACCCGATGGTGGTTTTGTGCCTTTATCTGAGGTAGCAGTATTAGGCTATTCATCAGTGCCTAATCAAATTAGCCGAGAAAACGGTAAACGCCGCGTGGTGGTTACGGCCAATGTGCGCGACCGCGATTTAGGCAGTTTTGTAGGTGAAGCTAAAGTGCAAATAGCAGAACAAGTGGATTTACCTGCTGGCTACTGGCTCGACTATGGCGGCACGTTCGAGCAATTGGAAAGTGCGAGTCAGCGCTTATCACTGGTAGTGCCTGCGACCCTGTTTGTCATCTTAGTGCTATTGGTTGTAGTGTTTGGCTCACTTCGCGATGCTTTCATTATATTTACCGGTGTTCCACTTGCATTAACGGGTGGGGTATTTGCGCTATGGCTCAGAGACATGCCGCTGTCGATATCCGCTGGCGTAGGTTTTATAGCACTCTCTGGGATTGCAGTGCTAAACGGCCTTGTGATGTTGTCGTTTATTAAGCAGCAACTAGAGGAAACAGGTGACCTAATTGCTTCCATTATAGAGGGCGCAATTACGCGGCTGCGTCCTGTATTAATGACAGCGCTTGTCGCTAGCTTGGGCTTTATTCCGATGGCATTGAATGTAGGTACAGGGGCAGAGGTACAAAGGCCGTTGGCGACAGTGGTGATTGGTGGGATTATTTCATCGACATTATTAACACTGATTGTGTTGCCGGTGTTGTATAGAATGGCACACGCTAAAATGATAAGTAAGTAAATTTTCTTATGGCGCTTTGTGGTGATATTACACAAGGCGCTCAAGTAATTTTTACTGACACTATAGAAATATATTCCAACATCATTTTTTATATGCCTTACGAAATGTTCAATGGGTAGTTCATTTTGCAGTAAAAATGATTATTCAAATTTTTGCAAAAAGCGAAAAGTAAGTTACACCCGCGTAAGTCGGCTTTCGCCCTCATTGCCGTCATACAATAAATTTTTGTAAAATGGGGCTTACTCGCCCGAAACTCCTCTAAAATCGGTTTTTGACGACTGGCAGGAAACAGCCCACAGGAGCCAGTCAAGGCTTCAATTATTATCGTTAAAATGGATTCTATGTGTTAGCGAAATATCGAATCAGCAAAGGCAGCTTTAGTCTCACCTGAAACTGTCAGACTGAAAACCCAGATACCAACTGCTAACAAGGTCAGCTTAAGAATGTCCAATAAAAAGAATTGCTCTTGTCATACATAATCGATATCAATCGCCACTTTAACACTGAACATACTCTTTTTATCGTGTTTATGATGCGCTGCACGCCACAATTGACGTGCTCTTCCGCTCATTCATCAATGTTCATCATCGAATGATGAACGATTTGTTTTTGCGTTAAAAATCTAAATCGACGTAAAAGCTTTAACGAAATTTTTCTGATGTTGGTGGAACCTCAAATGCCCAAGTGCGTTTAGCCGTTTCTTACTTTGATTGAACGGCGGAGTAATATAACCCCAGTTCGCTACCCTCGAAAAATAGATAACATAATCGATGTTGGCTTCGCCCCATTTGTTTTCAACGACAACATTTTCATCGTGGGAATCTATCGTTTTAACCTGAATGCGATAAAACCTATCGCCATCTGAGACGACAAAATCCGTTTTAAGGCCGTGGTCTATCATCGGCATAAAGACATCCCAGCCATCATTTAATAGCCAGCTTGCCGCTAGGGTTTCGTAAGATAGGTTTTTATAGTGCTTAAGTGATTCAGTTTTGGGGCATGAGTTTTTTACAGGCATCGTATATCCAATAAATAATTGATGTCGCATGCCAGACTTATGGCCTTCTGTTTGCGAGCCGAGTAGCCGATACGGGTCTACTCCCAATTAATTATCACCATACAATCGTAACGAGTGTATCTAATAGAAAAGGCTGCCAGCCCTGCACTCTCTTTTACCGAGTCTTGTGCGTTAATTCTACTATCAGACATTTCCTGCCTGTGATAAAGCTTACGAATAAATTATCAAAAGAAACCAAAATGTACAAGTCATTATTGCACATAAGAGTGCGAGCAGCTTTTGCAGCCAACGCTACTTCTGCCCATTACCCATTTATAGGCCATTAACTAAAAGACTGCGAGCCGATGGAGCCGCAAGCTCTTTCAACCACATTATTGCAAACTCGCAATTAACTTTTCATTACCATCGACCTTCTCTTCGAGGCGAGCCACCTTTATAGACAGCTCCACTCTCTCTCGTTGAAGTTCTTTATTGATATCAGCGTACTCACAATTTTTCGCCTTGATCTCAAGTATGTAGTCCTGATTCCCTTCAACCTTCAGCTCAGCTTTTGCAAGTTCAGTATGTAGAGTGCGATTTTCATTCGTTACTCTTGTGTTCTCCTCGCAAGCTCGTCCAAGTTGTTCTCTTAACTCATTAACTTTTGTCTCTGTTGCGATAGCTTCTTTTTCAAGCTTGACCTCGTAGCTCTTGGCTTGAATTTCTTGCTCAGCTCTCAATTGCTCGAGCTCTTTATCTTGTTTTTCGATATGTAGCAATTTTTCTTGCAGTCTCTTTTCAAGCTTATCAAGCTCGCTAATAGCTATGTCTTTCATATTCCGAGCTTCAGACTCTTGCTCTTTTGCGTGTTGTTCAATCTGAAGTCTAAAGCGGCTAACTTCTTTCATGAAAGACTGAGTAAATTCCGATGAAAATCCAAGTTCATCAAAAAGGCGTTGTTCTTTCTCGGCGACTAACTCTTTCCAGTTCTGTATGTATTTAAGAATGCTAGACGTGCTGTTAAGCTCATTTACCATTTTTAACACCGTTCGAGTGGTCGGCTTAACTCCCTTACTGTATAGGTCATCACAAATAGCATTGACCTTACTTTGTATTTTTTTACCTTGTGTATCATCCATAAATCACCCTAAACAAAAATTACATACTATTTCCATCGAACGAACACCTTTTGCTATCGAACAGTGTTCGGCTGCCCCTGAAATTTTAAACCATGCAGCCATTTAGGAGTTCGACTTTTCATCTGAGAACCATTTTTCTCATGAATGCGATACAAAGAAACTTAAATAGCGCCCCTTTGCCAATATATTGTTCCGCTACAAAAGCTTTCAAACAATCAGTCACAAGGAATATTATGCTGCAATTTTTGATAAAGAATAAAAATAGTTGAACAAATACAAACCGCACTCTTATAAATGTTATGAGAGCATTATTAATACTTAATAGAATACCTGTGATGTGTCTTGAGCATTTCGTTTGTGACTGCTTTGCCCTAATGCTTGTTTGCGCATAAGGTACTTATCATATTACAGCTCGAAAAGAAGTCTTATTAAGCTGGGCGGTAAGATTACGCAAGATATGTTGTTGGCGCATTGCAGAACGCCTTTTTAGATTACTGAAATATTATTTGATTTAATAATCACGCTACCGTAAAGCAGAAGGAGTGATATAATATATTGGTAAGTGTTAAACTTGGTAAAAACCTTCTAAAGTTTGCAGATGGTTTGCATGGTCATTTTTTGAGGTTTTGAAAAAAGACTATATTTTCCTGCAGCCCTTTATATACGTGGTACGACTAGGCAGACTCGAACTGCCGACCTCTACCATGTCAAGGTAGCGCTCTAACCAACTGAGCTATAGTCGTATTTTTTAAACCGTTGGTGATTTGCAAAGCTAAGCGGCTTATTTACCAACGGCGCGTATGATAGCCATGCCATATCAATTTCGCAAGCGCTTTTTAGCGGTTTAGCGCTTGAGTTGTATTGGCTGTACAAATTTTGATGGTTCTGGGCTGTTTACCCATTCTAAAAAGGCATCGCCAAGCGCATGAGACTGCGCCATCACCTTATGCCAATATGGGATCCTTTCTTGTGCATTCATGCTTTCAAAGTCTTTTCGGTCAGGTATTTTCGCATAGGGCAAACTGGCAATAAATTCATCACTTGGTGTGACCATGACTACGTTGTCGTAGCTTGATGGGTGACACTGACGATTTTTCAGCGCTTTATCAAACCAGCCCGGGATAGGCGTTTTGCTAAAATGCGGATATAGCACCAAGCCGGTTGTTTTTATGTGCATATCAAAATGATAGTCGATAATGCCGCCGTCACGATACATTCCCTTACCTGCGCCGGGTATGTCTGGCACGCCCTGAATAACCATGGGTATTGAACCTGTCGCCATCAGTGCCATAAGCATATTTTCTTGGTTTAGCTGCACGTGCTTAGTCTTCAATTCAACTTGCTCCGAAAAACCAAACAAGCTTTCAGTGTTTGAAAACACTACCCTTGTGAAGCTTTTTTGTAGCTTGGCTCTACCAATAGCATTTCGGGCAGCCGCTAGACCCAGCGCCGGGCCCTGCTGCCACCGCACTTCCCTGGCAGCCATGCCGTGACTCTTGGCAACTACAATATGTAATCGCTTGCTTGGATGATTGAGCACCTCTACGACGCCTTGTTCACCCATCATATTATCCAAAAGCGCTACGCCCTTTTCGGTAATTTCTTGCACAGTGGGTTTATCTGAATACACAGTATTGCTGTAGCGGTCAGCCAAGCGTTCAATTGCGGCTTTAGTATCATTGTGGGCAAAGCAAGCGGCGCGAAAAGCACCAATAGACGACCCGATAATATCTACTGGCCGTTCAGACAAATCCATAAACTCACTAAACAGCACTTTATCTAAGCCATACAATACAAACCATTTAGGGCCACCAGAAGCACCTAAGACAGCAGAAAACATGTCTGGGCTAACACCTTTTTGCTGTATGGTTTGAAGAGCTGATTCTCCTGCGTAGATTGAAAGTGGCTGCATTGTTTGTCCTTTTTCTTTTAGTATGCAAACTAATGACTTAATTTAACAATAGTTTTTGATAATTGTGTAGAATAAATGATGCTTGTGTGTATTCTGAGCATACAATTTTTGCTATTGTTTTCATGGCGTTAATGCTTACATACAACGTACTACACAAGTTTATCCACAGTTATGGTGGATAACATTAATGAGGTGAACCCGTGCAAAAACAAACCTTACAAGTTCTCGCTGAAACTTTTGCGATCCACAGCTTAGATGTAGAACAAGCCATACCAGCGGTGGTATTGCAGTGCGATGTTTATTTTATTGGCAAAACTCACGACGAATTATCACTTGTTGTGCCCCAAAAACTCACCATTGATGCTGAAGAAACCGACTATGATTGGCGCGTAATGGAAATCCTTGGTCCGTTAAACCTATCTATGGTTGGTATCATGGCCGATATTGGCGGCGTATTAGCCAAAGAAAAAATCAGCATATTCGTAGTCTCAACCTTTGAGACTGACTATATCCTAGTGAAAGAAGACACACTGCAAGCCGCCGTAAAAGCCCTAAAGAAAGGCGGTTATAAATTTAACGCGTAGACGAGCTCGCATCCGGGAATAAATAAAAGAGAAGCAAATGACAATACTTTATGGAATTAGCAACTGCGATACGATAAAAAAAGCAAAGAAATGGCTAGAAGCGAACAATATTGACTATCAATTTCACGACTATAAAAAACAAGCGGTCAAAGCTGAATTTTTAGCGGATATGATTGCAAAACATGGTCTCGATACCGTGGTAAATAAACGCGGAACGACTTTTCGCCAGTTGCCCGAATCACAAAAAGATAACTTAAACGCTGACAATGCCGTTGCCCTCTTATGCGAAAACACGTCAATGATAAAACGGCCAATATTGAGCCACGCAGGTAACTCTTGGATTGGCTTTAAAGCAGATGAATATGCCGCGATTTTTAATATAAGCTAGGCTCAATTAATCAATTTGCCGAGGCGGAACGACGCACATTCAAGCGCATAAATCGGGGAGTTAAGTATGATAAGTAGCAAGCAAATCATGGGAGTAGACAGCACGCATATATGCGCGGTTAACGACACTCATTTTTTATTGCCAAGGGTGCGTGATGCTTTTTTAAATATGCAACAGGCCGCACAAGATCTCGACTTAGATTTACAAATTTGCAGTAGTTTTAGAGGCTTTGACAAACAGCTTTCTATATGGAACAGAAAGTGGATGGGGACATTACCCTTGTATACGCTTAACGGTGAGGCGCTTGATGCAAACACCCTCAGTGATGAAGAAAAAATTCATGCGATCATGTTGTGGTCCGCCCTACCCGGTGCAAGCAGACATCATTGGGGCACCGATTTTGATTTTTTTGATCAGGCGAATGTTATCAAACAAGGGCACACCTTCGAATTAGTGACACAAGAATACGAAAACAATGGGCCCTGCGCCAAACTAACACAATGGGTACATAAATATGCAGAGCACTTTGGGTTTTATCTTCCTTATGCACAATATAAGGGCGGAGTTGCGCGCGAGCCATGGCATCTCAGTCATCAAGAAACAGCTGAAAACATTCAAGCGCATTTCGATATAGCGGCATTGCATGAGCAACTTACACAGTCTGGTATTTTAGGTAAACAGGCGGTCTTAGCGGCGCTGCCTGAATTGGTAACGCGTTATACTTACAACAAAGGGATACAAAAATGAGCACAACGTGGTTGATTGTTATTGTTGCCCTTGTCTTTGGGATTATCATAGGCAATATTATGTTGCTTAAATACAGCACTAAATTCAATATTCCGAAAGACTTTAAAAAACGCCCTGATTCTGATTATGACGGAAAAGATACTGACGAAGACAGCTGGAAGTAGCTTGATTTAGAAAGACTGCTGACGTGACTGCTATAGGCGAACACGTCTTACTCTGCAGTGGGCTATTGGTAGATTATGTCAGCACGGGTTGGCGCCATCGTTGCAATCACTTTGTTTTGCAAGCGGTGAGGGATGTCTGCTTTGTCCATCGCATTAATGAATAAATCTACCCCCAAATTAAAATCATGCTCGGTAATCCCCATACCGCCATGCACCTGAACCATCGTATCCCCATTATATTCGCAAGGCCCCGCGGTTAGCATACAAAGATGTTCGATTAGTTTTTCTCGAAAACGATCCACATCTGTATTTTCAAAATAGGGAAATATTTCAGGGCTGAACTCAATTTCGGTAATGAAATTATCGACAACTTCCGCTACCTTTTCGGCACCGCCGATTTGCTCGTACACACTGATATCACTTTTGTTTGATGTCGACGAGCAGGCACAAAGGACACCTACACACAATATCGCCAGCGTTCTAAAAAGCATCACAAGCTCCCGTTTAATGATAAATACACACCTTGTTGATCAGGCGCTCCAGCAATACTGCCCAAATCCGCCCAGGCCAAAGTTAGGTTAAATGACTTTGATGGAATATAGCTCACAAATATATCTCGCCAATGTTCTTCGCCTAAACCCAAGTTGTTTGGTTTTTGTCTAAACTCCACCCCAACAGCTAAGTGTCGCGTAAAAAGAATACCTGCGGAAGCTTCGAGCACGACTTCATAGCGATCATTGTTTTGCCCGCCAAACCCAAGCAATCCCATTTGATTTGCTTTTGTCGCCCTTGCGGTAATATTCCAAACGGCGTTATAGCCAGCAACAGCCGCCAAATGTACTTTTGTTGCGGCAATATAGACGTCATTACCGCTACTGCTATTTTCGGCACCGAGTGCTGACGCAATCGCGCTGTCTTTGAGCCGCTTGTGCTGCCAACCAACGCTAAGCTGCGGCAGAGTACTGTAGACAACATCTCCATAAAGGCGGTATTTCACTGCCAACACTTGTTGTTCGATTTGCGCAGAAAGTGCAGGAACATCAAACAATTGTTGAGCAATAGATACTTCTAATCGATCATACAGAGAGATTGATGCTCCCAATACGCTCAAGCGAAAATCATCCAGCTCTACTCGCGTTGCTACCGCGTTAAATGATATTTCGTCTCTACTGTCATAACCTGAGAGAGTTGCCCAGGGCACTATTCCTCCACCGCCAGAGCCCTCAACCTGCATTAGGCCGGCGGTGCCTATTAATTTGCCTTGAGCAAACACCGGCATAGACAAGCTTAACAAAATGCAAAATAAAGCGGACTGAAGTAATCTTGTCATCGCGTATTCACTTTTGTGTTCACAACACGCTTATCAATCCACGCTAAAAACTCAGACAAAGGCACTGGCCGACAAATATAATATCCTTGTGCCCAATCACAGCCGAACTCTTCTAGTAGGCGGAGGGATTCTTTGTCTTCAATTCCTTCTGCAACTACTTTCATATTGAAACTTTTTGCTAAGGCAATAATACTTGTCACAATTTTTTGATCAGCTTCATTAGTCGCTAAATTGAGCACAAAGCTTTTATCAATTTTAATATCTGACACCGGCAATTTCTGCAAATACGCTAATGACGAATAGCCGGTGCCAAAATCATCAATCGCCAAATTAAAACCGGCATCTCGATACTCTTGCAAGTGCTGTGCGGCAGTCTTAGCATCGCTTACCAAATCACTTTCCGTCAACTCAAACGCAAGAGCCCTTACGGGCAAATTTTGTGTAGACAACTGCATTAAAATCCAAGGTAATAATTCTGGCTGCATAATATCTTTAGCCGACAAATTTATCGCAGCACATACCTTTTGCCCACGCTCGTGCATTTCTTTAACGTCTAAAATAACCCGTTTAATCACCCACTGCGTGACCTGATATATCAAATTTGCCTGTTCTGCAATTTCAATGAATTCGTCGGGGGGCACAAAGCCTAAGTCCTTACTATTCCATCGTATAAGCGCTTCGACTTTACTGACTTTGTTTTGACCGATATGAAGTTTTGGCTGATACACCATTGATAGCTCTGAATCAATATCTGACAGGGCTAGCTTCAAATGGCGAATAATGTCTAGACGTCTTGTATATGTATGCTCGTAATCCGCATTAAAATACAACAAGTCCTGACTGGTTTTGTCAGCTTGATCAAAGGTAATGTTTAAACGCCGAAACAAGCTCTCCGTTTTGTTTGCATCAGTTGGACAGCACAATGTCACGAATGTGAGCTTAACCTGAATACCTAAATTATTGATTGAAATCGTTTGCTCAAGCTGGAGTTGAATAGCTTTTAGCTCGTTTTCATTGCGTTTGTGTTCTGACGGGATCCATAAAAACTCATGACTTGAAATTCTAGCCCCCAAGCCTCCCAGCATGATTAGACACGCAGCTAATTCTTGTAAACACATATCAACGTTCTGATGACCAAAGGTATCGTTTAGCTGTCTAAAACCACGAATACTGATACCAACCACTTGAAAAGGCGAATTCGAATCAAATTTTGTGCTCAGTAAATCGCCTATGTGTGCAAGGTTGAAGAGCCCGGTTGTGATGTCATGTTCGGCCTGAAAGCGTATTTTATTTTCACGCTGCTGAATATTCGTCTGCATGGTTCTAAAAGAAGTTGTTAGCTGATTGACTTCGTGAATACCCTGCTTTGCCGCGCCGAGATCTTCATAAGCACCATTAGCTAATTTATGCGTAATTTCAACCAACTGGCTTAAGGGGCGTGTAATATTTTTGGCGAGCATCATGCCAAACACTAATGCTAATGCCAGCGAGCCTATTGCAATGGCAAAGATACTGCTTTGAAGTTGCTTAAACGTAGCGAAAATTACGTCCACATTCGCGCTTAATATGATCCTAATGGGCTCATAACTGGACTGTGTCAGCGCAAACTCTCTAGATACGAAAGTATTATCAGAAACCCCCATAGCGAGCCATGACAGGCCACCATCTAAGTCACCTATCGAGTAGTTTCGATTTACATCGGGCAATGTCGTTACGCTATAAACAGCACCACTCGGCTTGGTCAGCTGCATTGTCGTGTGCAGTTGAGTAATATCATCGAAGCTGCTTAATAGCCCTTTATCTACTTTAAAACCGACCAAAGCAATGGCAATTGGAGTCGGCGCATCAATCGTCAACAAAATAGTTTGATATAACTCACCTTGGATCACTGTCCAAAAAGTACTGCCGCCAAGGCTTAATACTTCTGCTAACTTTTCGTTTGAGATTAATGAGGCTACCGATGTTTCTGGCGCCATATTAATTGTGGTCGAAAGCAATGTACCCTGCAGACTCAATAGGGCCATAACATCAGCCTCAATGCGTGCCCCGTGATTGTTTAGAACGCTTTGGATAGTGGCCCTGTCGCGGGTCGCAACTGCCTGCTTAAACCCAAAGTCGGCTGTCAACACTTGCGCAGAATTAATAAGTTGCGATTCACGATTAGCAAACACCTGTTTTAGCACACCCTCGCCCACATTGAGAGTATCAAACACTTGGGTTTGCCCAGTCTTAGTGGTTGTTATCCAGACATTAACTAAAATCGCCACAGACGAAAATGCTAACACCCCAAGTACTAGCTTTAGGATGTGCAGTCTAAACGTTGAATAATTAGCCATTATTCGCTTTGCCCCGAAAGCGGGCGTTTAAAGCGACTTTTGAACTTATTATGTGATTTATCGGGCACCTTGGGAGAAATATCGACCAGCAACACGTAGTTGCCGTCTTCGTTCGTTTCATCCAATGAATATGAGAGTAACTCGCCTTTTGAACGCGCCAGTCTTGGATGCCACAGCGTTAAAGATTTTGGCTTTTCACCAACAAAAACAGCTTGGCCAGCTTGATTTGTTTTTACCGCGGTGCCGCTATTGTCGACATAGATAAAGCCGAGCATCTGATCATGGATATTGCATCCTAGTTCAACTACACCGGCTGTTTCCATGCTTATTGGCTTTGAATTTGTGCCTTTAAACAATTTTAACTCAAATACTTTGGGCTCACTGAAACTATAGACATGGTGTCGCGTGTCGTCGCTGTTTGGGAAACTTACTAACTGATGAGTATTAACGATCAGTACATGAGGTTTAAACTGCATGCCAACCTGATCCATTATTGCAATCGGTAGCTCTGCGTTTTGCTTTTGCGCATCTTCAACGACTGGTGCCGCGAGCACAGCATCAGGCACTGGCTTACCATCGTTATTCAAAACAATAACAGTAAAAGCCGCGTCAACTTGGAAAGAGAAGAGGCACAACAAAAACAAAAACCGCATACGCGCCTATAAATAAACATACCTTATTTATAGTAGTCGGTTAACTCAGCCTAAAACTTTAACAAAGAATCAATATAGTTTTTGTTGACGTCACTTGTTTGTCGTTATGCCTGTAAATGGCTTGCAAAAAAATCAAGCGTTCGCTGCCAAGAAAGTTCGGCATCCTCAGGGCTGTATCGGCTTGTTGAATCGTTATGAAAGCCATGTTGAGCGCCGGCATAAAAGTAGGCCTTATAGTCAGCATTGTTTGCCTTTAGAATCGCTTCATAGCCGGGCCAAGAGGCGTTTACACGCTGGTCTTGCTCCGCGAAGTGTATTAATAGCGGACCTGTTACATTTGCTTGCAGCGACTCTGAAGCCGGCGTTCCATAATACGGTACTGCCGCATCAATTTGTTCAGGCATACTTGCCGCGAGTAGATTGCTAATATATCCACCAAAACAAAAGCCTACAACACCGAGTTTGCTTGTGCTTTTTGAGTGTGCTTTTAACCAAGTAGCAGCAGCCATAAAATCTTGCTCAATCAAATCTCGTTGCATAGAGCGCTGCATGGTCCGACCATCATCATCATTACCTGGATAACCGCCCAAGGGATAGAGGGCGTCTGGCGCGAAAGCAATGTAGCCGGCTTTGGCCAGTCTGCGAGCAACATCTTTAATGTATGGATTGAGTCCTCGATTTTCATGCACCACTAATACCGTTGGCGCCTGAGAGTCTAAATTTTCTGGAACAACCAAGTATCCGTTTCCTTTTCCATGACCTTTTGGTGATTCAAAGGTCTGGTAAGTCGCTTTTATCGAAGGGTCATTAAATGACACTTGTTCCGCATTCGCGTAGTTTGGCAGCAACGCACTACTAATAACGCCTAATGATAAACCCGCCACCGATAATGACGCCAAGCGGGTCATAAATGTCCGTCGATTTATATCCCCGTGGGCATATTCATCGTACCAATCAAAAGCCTGTTGAGGAATTTGTATAGCGCTTGCTTGTTTTGTCTTGGTTTTCGCTGTTTCTGTTGGCTTATTCATTACAATTTCCTGTTGTTGATTGAGGCGTTTTGATAGTAACTAACTCAGTTTTACCGCTGTACCGCTTATACTAACCATTAGCATGCTGCCATTTTGGCCCACAACCTCATAGTCCAAATCCACACCGACCACCGCATCTGCGCCGAGCATATGTGCTTCCCTTTCAATTTCTTCGAAGGCAATTTGACGGGCTTTCGTTAGCTCTGCTTCATATGCGCCTGACCGACCGCCAACGATATCTCGAATAGAAGCGAATAAATCTTTAAAGACATTAGCACCCATAATCGCTTCGCCGATCACGACACCACAATATTGGGTAATATTTTTACCCTCGATGGAATTGGTTGTAGTAATAATCATATTAAATCCCTCTAGCATTCATTAATTTAAGTTTACATTAGCCGCTGCTTATCAATTTCAAGCGTCATCTGTTTTATCCGTCTCTCACACTCTGTAGGTGCATAAGCACGCATCTTAGCAAAACCCCAAACGGGCTTCGGCCAAGCTATATCGGTAGTAAAACGAGCAATGTGATGAACGTGCAGTTGCGCAACCATGTTGCCGATGCTCGCTACGTTTAGCTTAGCAGGCGTAAAGCAATTTTCTATCGCTAAACTCAATATTCTACTTTCTTTTGTAAGTAATTGATGCTGAGCCACGCTCAATTGATGTAATTCAGTTACATTATTTTGCTGTGGGATTAATAAAAACCAAGGGTAGTTATCGTCATTAATCATTCTTACCTGACACAGGTCTAAGCTGCAG
The DNA here is from genome assembly GCF_041380235.1 of Glaciecola sp. SC05. Taxonomy (NCBI): domain Bacteria; kingdom Pseudomonadati; phylum Pseudomonadota; class Gammaproteobacteria; order Alteromonadales; family Alteromonadaceae; genus Glaciecola; species Glaciecola sp. SC05. The sequence continues at coordinate 97,131 of NZ_JBGIYY010000009.1, read as the reverse complement.
ACCAAAACGCTATCTTTGGCTAACTGCGGATGCAGATTAAACGATTCAAAGCTCACAGGGCACCACCGTTAACATGGCTCGCTGACCTATTGCCACATCTGCATTAGGGAATACGATTGCCTCGCCATCTACTTGCGCCCGGTATTCTTGACCTGACTCGCTGGCTAATAAGGTTCCTTTGGGAAAGTCCGTGAAATTCGCGGTATCGTCTGAAAAGTGTAAAGCAAAATCTTCATGGTGCTTATCCACCACTTGGTTGACTTCATAAAGTTGAAGGGGGCATTCATTATATGGGGTTAAATTTAGCACAGGCTCTTGAAGTAAGCGCCTAAACATATTGTCGGCGGATGCAAAGCGCGCCATGTCATTTTCGCCAAAGGGTTTAACCTTACCCAACTCTACCGTAAAAGTATGTGCATTGTGATAGCGCGATGAATAGTAGCTAAAAGTAGCGGTTGATGACTGCGACAGTAAGATCGTATTTACGCCGCAATCAGACATAAACTGCAGTTCTAACTTGCTGTATGGTAGACCGTGCAAATAAGGATAGACCGCAAACTTCTCATTTTTCGACGCGCGAATAGCGGTATGTAAATCATAGTGGTGACGCTCTCCTTTTGCATCAGCGAAAAAATCAGAAACCGCATGCATAAGGACTTTTGCTCGGGGCACTTCTGCACTCATGCCAGACACATCTGGCGCAAATAGTCGATTTAAGTTTTCTTCAATAAATCTCGTCTGCAGAGCAATAGCAGGTAAATTTCCGAAAATGAACATGACACGATGAGATACTAACAGAGAGCCGTCAGCGATATCGCTGATCATTTTATTACAGATTTCCATAGGTGCAGTTTCGTTACCGTGAACTCCACTAGACAAAACAATATGCCTTTGCTCTGGGCCTCGGTCAACAGGAGTGAATGTTACCACCCCGCTTACGTTAGATGTTACTGTAGTGTGCTCACCTAAGGTAAATGAAAATGGCGACCAATTGTTGGCATGCTCGATAGAATAAGAAAGAAAGTCGTTAAGAACAGTAGACACCCGATTTGCCTTTTAAAATTAAACCGAGCAGATGGTATCAAGCCCTACCCTGCATTTCGAGCAGAACCATTGACTATTTCAGAAAATTTATTTTCTTTTAGTAAATCAACAAACTGTGTCAAGGGAACCGCTTGCGAAAACAAAAAGCCTTGACCCTTTGTAATACCCATTGATTTTAATAAAGCAAGCTGCTGAGGGTTCTCAATACCCTCAGCGTATGTTTCACAACCCTTCGCGTCTGAAATAGTTTTGGTTGCTCTGACAATAGCAATATTCACCGGCGACTGTTCTAATTCTAAAACAAATGTTTTGTCGATTTTGATGGCTGACAGTTCTAAATCCCGAATAAAACTCAAGTTTGAATAGCCTTTACCAAAGTCATCCATTGAAATAGCAACGCCTAATTTCTTAAGCTCGTCAAGCTGGCGCTTTACTAACAGTGAGTTGCTCAGTGCGACGTCTTCGGTTAATTCTATCTCTATCATTTCTGGTGTTACACCATACTTTTCAAGAAGTTTGCAGATTTTTGGCAACATATTTGGATCGTAAAGCTGAGTAGGTGAAATGTTGACAGAGATCGGTATGCTGAAACCTTGGGAGATAATAGCGGCGGTTGCCTTAAACGCGCTTTCTAAGGTCCAGTATCCAAGTTCGTTCATCATGTTATAAGATTCAGCCGCTTGTAGTAATGTACCTGGAAACACAACGCCGTCTAATGGGTGATTCCAGCGCAATAGACATTCGCCACCAATAATTTCATAAGTGTTTAGGTCAACCTTAGGTTGAAAGTATAACTCAAGCTCTTCACTGTTTAGCGCTCGTTTAAGGTCAGCTTTTAACGCTAAACCTTTACCAGTGACTTCTTGACTGTCGTCAGTTAACACTGAAAAATTTACGTGACGATTTGCTTTTGATTTTTTCAAGGCATTTTCAGCCAACGAAATAACCGTGTTCGAATCAGTAGCTTTGTTTTTACGAATAGCGGCACCAACATTAAAGTCAGCGATAAACGCGGTATCGTTAACCATCAACGGAGCTTTAAAGTGAGAAATAAGGCGTTCGTTCTTTGCCCGCATGGAATCGGGGGTGAATGCATCTACAAACACTACTCCAAATATGTCGCCACTTAAACGTCCAATCGCGGTGGCATCATCAAAAATGCGACAGATTTGATTGGCAATTTGCAGCAGCACCAGATCGCCGGATTTATGATCGAATGCGGCTGATACATCAGAAAATCGCATCACGTCAAGGAGCATTAAACTGAAGCGTTCTTCTGTGCGCGCAATATCTTCGACGATCTCAATAAAGTGATATCGGTTAGGAATGTTATTTATGTGCTGATGCTGTTCTAGGGTCATAAGCTGAATGGGCGCCTTAAAAAGTGTCGCCGAAAAATCGATGTGCTATGCACAGAGCGCTACGTTAAACTATATATCGTTCTGCAACGCAATTTCTTTACAAAAAAACCAGCAAAAAGCTGGTTTTTATACTAAAGATAGGGGCAAGAGCGTAAATGCTTAGATCACGCTGCACTTATCGAGTTTCCAAATCTTATTGACATAATCTTGAATAGAACGGTCAGAAGTAAACTTGCCCATCTTTGCAGTGTTTAAAATGGCCATTTTTGCCCAGCGTGCTTTGTCTTTATAAGCCTCATCAAGCCTTATATTGGCTTCACTGTATGATTCAAAATCAGCTAATACTAGGTAGGGGTCGCCACCATCGAGCATGCTCTGTTTTAGCGAGGATAATTCACCAGGTTGTCCTGGCGTAAAATAATCACTGTCTAACCAGTCTAATACCGCTTTGATTTCTTTGTTTTTGTAATAATAGTCATAGGGGTTATAACCGGTGCTGACAAGTTCGTTAACCTCTTCAACCGTTTTACCAAAAATAAAGATATTGTCATCACCCACTTCCTCGGCAATTTCTATATTCGCGCCATCTAGCGTACCGATTGTGACCGCGCCATTTAATGCCAATTTCATATTGCCGGTACCCGAAGCTTCTTTGCCCGCAGTGGATATTTGCTGCGATACATCGGCCGCAGGTATCATTTTTTCAGCGAGTGACACGCGATAGTTTGGCAAAAAGACTACTTTCAGCTTTTGATTGACGCGATTGTCGGCATTGATTTTTTCGGCTACTTTATTAATTGCATAAATAATCGTTTTAGCTAACGCGTAGCCCGGCGCGGCTTTTGCCCCGAAGATAAACACTCTTGGATGAATGTCATAATCAGGATTTTCAAGTAAGCGACGATACAGCGCCAATATATGGAGTAAGTTAAGGTGCTGACGTTTGTACTCATGCAGTCGTTTGATTTGAATATCGAAAATAGCTTTGGTATCTACCGATATTCCGGTCAGTTGTTTTATCTCTTTTGCTAGCGCGTCTTTATTTTTCTGTTTAACTCGCATGAATGAATTTTGGAAGGTTTTGTTATCGGCAAACTCAGATAGGTCATCCAACTTACTTAAATGCAGCGGCCAATCATTCCCGATTTTTTTTGAAATTAAATCCGACAACAGAGGGTTACAAGCTTTCAACCAGCGTCTGGGTGTGATTCCGTTAGTCACGTTCGTCAACTTACCAGGATACAGTTGGTCAAACTCCGGAAATAGGTCTTGTTTTACCAAGCGAGAGTGAATTTCTGCCACACCATTAACGGCAAAAGCTGCAATTACGCTCAGATTACCCATGCGCACCATTTTTTCATTGCTCTCTTCGATGATCGAAAGCTTAGCCTTCATTGCGTTATCACCCGGCCATTTTTTCTCAACCAATGCCATAAAGCGATGATTTATCTCATAGATAATTTCTAAATGACGAGGCAATATTTTTTCGATCATTCGCGCTGGCCATTTTTCTAAGGCTTCCGGCAACAAGGTGTGATTGGTATAGGCAAAGGTATTTTGACAAATTGCCCATGCGCTATCCCAATCGAGCTCTGCTCTGTCAACTAAAATACGCATTAACTCTGGGATCGCAATCGCGGGGTGTGTATCGTTTAGCTGAATAACCACTTGCTCTGTAAAGCGTGACCAATTATCTCCATGAGCGCGCTTATAACGGCGTATGATATCTTTTAGAGAGCAGGCGCTGAAAAAGTATTGCTGAATGAGTCTCAGTTCCTTGCCAGCTTCCGTTTCGTCGTTTGGATACAGCACTTTAGAGATCGTTTCGGATTCGACATTTTCTCGTTGAGCATCAACATAACCGCCAGCATTAAATACGTCCCAGTTAAAATAACTTGACGCTTGGCTTTCCCAAAGTCTCAATACATTTACGGTTTTGCCACCATAGCCCACGACTGGAATATCCCAAGGCAGGCCTTTGACGATTGCGCCGGGGTGCCATTCCTTCTGGATTTGACCTTTTTTACCATATTTTGTTTCAACATAGCCATATAGTGATATTTCTTGGATGGATTCAGGACGGCATATCTCCCAAGGATTCCCATAATCACGCCAGCTGTCAGGGCGTTCGATTTGAGCACCGTTTTTAATCTCTTGTCGAAACAAACCGTGCTCGTAATGTATGCCATAACCAATCGCTGGATATTCCATCGTCGCCAAAGAATCAATAAAGCATGCAGCTAAACGCCCTAAACCGCCATTACCAAGCGCCATATCCGGCTCTTCTTCTAACACATCTGCCAAGCTAACACCTAGCTCCTGAAGCGCAGAATCTGCTGTTTCGAACAATCCAAAATTGTGCATATTGTTGGACAACAGTCTGCCCATCAAAAATTCAGCAGAAAAATAGTGTACAGCTCGTGTGTCGTTCAGGTAGTGGTTCTTCTGTGTCGTTCTTAAGCGCTCAAGCACCAATTCCTGGATAGCGGCGCTAATTGCTTTAAACCAGGCGTGGTTATTTGCCTTGTTCTCGTCAGTCCCGAGCGTGCTATGAAGATGACGAACCACGGCTTCTTTGAAGGCTTTTTTAGATAAATCTAGTGAAGGAAGTTCGGTAACCTTGTTATGTGGCGTCTTTAAAGACCCAGCAGAACGCTTTTTAATTTGCGTATTTCCTGACTTTTTAGCGGTAGTCATTTTGCTCTCTCTATTGAAATGAATAAATGGACTGCAGATACACCTAATTAAATCTGCCGTCACTGAAATTTTATTACAATAAAGGTAGCAAAACTATCGTAAAAAGCCTAATAAATCTCTTACTTTGTTATATAAATGTAAATTTATGCCGAATAAATTACTTAAAAACGAATTTAATGTAATATTGCAACATTATTTTTACTATATTAATACACAATAATAACAAATGTCACTTTTTGAGCACGCTAGCCACAAGGGACTCGGCATCTTTGATGACTTGTTGAAGATGGCTATCACCTTTAAACGACTCTGCATAAATTTTATACACGTTCTCTGTGCCCGATGGGCGAGCAGCAAACCATCCGTTTTCGGTACTCACTTTAACACCTCCGATAGCAGCATTATTGCCCGGAGCATTCGTTTGAATGAGGGTTATCTCTTCTCCCGCCATTGTATCGGCACGAATATCACTGGCACTTAAATTTGAGAGTGTGGTTTTTTGTTCCAAGCTTGCGGGTACATCAATGCGCGTATACTTTGGCTCACCAAATGTTTTGGTCAAGTCTTTATAATGCTCTCCTGGATCTTTGCCGCTAACCGCCGTAATTTCTGCGGCCAATAGACTCATAATAAAGCCGTCTTTGTCCGTCGCCCAAGTCTTGCCATCTCGCTGTAAGAATATTCCGCCCGCTGATTCCTCACCTGCGAAGGCAATTTGACCTTCGCACAGACCTTCTACAAACCATTTAAACCCAACCGGCATCTCAAGTAAATTCCGCCCAAGCTTGTGAGCAACTCGGTCAATCATACTGCTAGATACCAAAGTTTTTCCAATTGCTTGAGAAGCGTGCCAATGGGGTCGATGTTGATATAAGTAGTCAATCGCCACGGCTAAATAATGATTCGGGTTCATCAAGCCTGATGATTTACACACGATGCCGTGTCGGTCAAAATCGGGGTCGTTCCCAAACGCAACATCAAACTTATCTTTGAGCTCAATAAGCCCTGACATGGCATATGCGGATGAACAGTCCATACGGATTTTACCGTCTCGATCACAGCGCATAAATGCAAAACGCTGGTCAACCTGCGGATTTACCACGGTAATATCCACATTATATCTTTGCGCAATTTTGTCCCAATACTCAACACCCGAGCCACCTAAAGGGTCCGTACCTAACCTTAGCTTTGAGTCGGCAATCGCCTGCATGTCAACGACATCCGCTAGAGCTTCAATATAATCTTGCGCAAAATCTTGTTCATGCAAATTGTCTGCCTGCATAGCAAGAGAAAAAGTCATACGCTTTACCGCCTGACTACCTTGCATGATGATATCGTTGGCTCGACGCTGGATAGCACCAGTGGTTCCGCTGTCAGCTGGCCCACCATGCGTCTGGTTGTATTTAAAGCCGCCGTCGCTGGGCGGATTATGCGAAGGCGTTATTACTACACCGTCGGCTAGGTGGCTTTTCCGACCGCGATTGTGTCGGATGATCCGCTGTGAAATAACCGGCGTGGGCGTAAATTCGTTATTTTGCTGAATGACTACCTCTACATCATTTGCCACAAGTACTTCAATGGCGGTGATCAGCGCAGGCTCAGACAGTGCATGAGTATCTTTACCGACAAATATCGGTCCAGTAATCTTGTTCGCCAAACGATATTCAGCGAGCGCCTGACAAATTGCGGCAATGTGACTATCATTAAATGAACATAAGCTTGAGCTACCCCGATGTCCTGAGGTACCAAATGTCACCGCTTGCTCAGGAATACTGACATCGGGTTGCAGTGCGTAGTAGTCCGCGGTTAATTTCGCTACGTTGATCAGTTGTGACGGCTGCGGCGTTTGTCCCGCCAGCGGATGATTGGCCATGCTTAGTCCTTTTTAGATGTAAGAAGTAAAAGAGGTTTGCAAATTACAGTGTAATGAATTTTTTTACCTAAGAACATACTGATGTATCTAAATCAATAAGCCTTTGCGCCGATAAATACATTACTCTATCTGCCTAACAATAAAAGTCGAGTGCCATGCGAACAGATATCAAAAGCTGTATAGAACATATAAGCCAAGTCATAAGAGGCAAAGAGTCGCAAATTGAGCTGTCGTTGATTTGCCTATTAGCACGTGGCCATTTGTTGCTTGAAGACCTTCCGGGTATGGGCAAAACCACATTATCACAATCACTTGCGCAGGTGCTTGGTTTGGAATTTGCACGTATTCAATTTACCTCTGATTTACTGCCTGCTGACATGCTGGGCATTAATATTTATGAGCAATCAAACAGCAAATTTAGTTTTCACCCTGGGCCGATTTTCAATCAAGTCATATTAGCTGATGAAATCAATCGCGCCAGTCCGAAGACACAAAGCGCATTACTCGAAGCCATGGCTGAACGTCAAGTGACCATCGATGGTGTCACACGCGATTTACCTAGCCCATTTTTTGTGATTGCGACTCAAAATCCACTTAACCAATCAGGCACCCACCCTCTTCCTGAATCTCAGCTCGACCGTTTTAACATGCAGTTATCCTTAGGTTTCCCTGATTATCAGTCAGAAAAAGCAATGCTGTTAAACGAGACGCAGGCTAGTCAACTTAAAACGATTATCGATTTCAATGCACTGCAAGAGCTACAAGCATTGGTCGATAATGTGAAGGTCAGTGATGCTGTAATTCATTATGTGCTAAATTTGGTCAATCACACTCGCCAATCCAGCGATTTTCCTAATCCTTTGTCACCCCGTGCGGCCAAATCGTTATTAAACACAGCAAAAGCCGCTGCATTTATACATCGCCGAGATTTTGTGACTCCTGAAGACGTGCAGTTTGTGCTTAGCGGTGTGTGTGAGCATCGCTTAAAAGGCCATTCCCTAGCACATACTGCGTCATCTTATAGCGAACACCTCCTGCAGCAGGTCGACCCCTTGGCCGCCTGATGAAGGATATATTGCAGTCGTTTAGACGGAATTGGTTAACGCGCAGAAATCACTGGCTAGATAAACGTATTCCTGCTCAGAACAAGAGCCGATTTAATCTGACCAACACCTTCATATTACCCTCAAGCTTTGGGTGGGCGATGGTTGCAATAGTGCTGTTTCTATTTATTTTAGGCACTAATTACCAAAACAACATTGTCTTGAGCATGAGCTATTTCTTCTCTGCGCTGCTGTTACTCTCGTTATTTCATAGTTATCAGTACTTTACCCAGCATGAGCTATCTTTCAGTCCGTTTGAACCGGAATTTGAGAACCGAGATATCACCCTCAAGTGTCAGCTACTAAGCACGCAGCAATATCCTGCTGGTGAGTTTTTACTCTCATCAATGGGCCGCCAACTGCAATACTCATTAGAAAAAGAATATGAAAGCACTCATCTAAGTTTAAATTTACCGCCAATGACTCGTGGTTTGCATATGTGCGCTCGAATTAAGGTAGAGTGTTACTTCGGCTTTGGCTTGTTTAGATGCTGGAGTTACTTGCAGCCTCAACATCGAATATTAGTCTATCCAATAGCCATCAAGGCACCTATAAAGCTGCATCCCTCTAATAAAAATAATGAAAATACACTTGCGCAAACCACTATCAAACTGCAGTCGGATAATTTGCAGGGGATTCGAAACTTTGTGGCTACCGATCCTATTCATCACGTTTCATGGAAACATATGGCAAAGGGCCAAGGAATGCTCACCAAAGACTTTTCAGAAAATGCCGGGATTAGCGGCTGGTTAAAGTTAAGTGACTATATTCAAGGTGATTTAGAAAATGGCTTGCGCATTATGAGCTATCAGATTCAACATCTCTCTCAAGAGCAAGTCGTTTTTGGTGTTGATTTAGGCGCCACAAAAATTTTGCCGCAGACCGGATATGCGCACTTACAAAACTGTTTATTTCAGCTTGCAACATTTGGTCAAGCCCATCAAATGGATCGACGCCAAAATGATGCGTAAACTCAATCAGGCTCAGCTAAAAATACCAGGCTCAATGATCAGCGCATGTTTTGCGCTATCGGTATTACCCTTATCTTCGACCATGATGCCTTGGGTTTGGATATTATTTGTATGCGCACTGGGTGTGGTATGGGCAAAAGTTGTTAGAAAAATTAAGCCCCTTAATAATGTAACCTTAAATCTGCTTGCTGTGTTTTGCATGCTTTTATTGGTCTTTTTTTCCGGTCAATATGGCTTGTTAGCCACAATGATTAATTTATTAGTGGTCGCAGGTTGCTTAAAGCTTATCACCATGCGTTCATTTGCCGACTTCCACTTGATCATCGTAGTGATTATATTTTTGGTGGCATGTGGGTTTATCTATCATCAAGACTTACTCTTCACGGTGTTTTACACAAGTGTGCTATTTGCAAGTTTAGCCAGTGTGTATATGCTCAACAAAGGCAAGCTTTCTACGTCTTCAGGTATAAAACAATCTACCAAATTGATTTTGCAAACTATTCCAATCACCATCTTGTTATTTCTGATGGTGCCGCGACTTCCACCACTTTGGGAAGCGCCTGCAAATAAATCTTCGAGTACCGGCCTGTCGGAAACACTGTCACCAGGCGATATTGCAAATCTTGCACAGTCGGGCGATTTAGCATTCCGTGCAGAATTTACTGGCAGGATCCCAGAAGCCCAAGAGCGCTACTGGCGGGCGCTGGTATTTGATTCATTCAATGGTGCTAGCTGGACAATGGGTGAAGAGCTATCAAACACGGAAGACACGGTATTTATTGAGCCGGTTGGTGAAGCGACTCGTTATTTGATTATTGCCGAACCCAACGATTTGCGCTGGCAGTATTCACTCGATTTTCCGATCGTTGAAGAGGTCATGAGTGATCGGGCCATTTACCGAAATCAGTCCTATCAGTTATTTACACAAACGGAAAACAGTAAACCCAGTTTGTATATCGTAAACTCTTATTTAGATACCCCGCTCAATCATTTCATGACTGAATATGAACGTCAGCGCAACCTGCAATTACCCAGACAAGGCAACCCCAGAACTCAGGAATTTGTTGCAAATAAGGTGCCGGCCTCTGCATCAGAGCGCGAAAAGCTCAAAGCGATTTTACAGCTCTTTTATGATAGTGATTTTGCATATACCCTTCGCCCGCCCCTTATGCAGAACAGTCCGATAGACCAATTTCTATTTGATTACCAGCGAGGCTTTTGCTCTCATTATGCGTCATCTTTGGCCTATATGCTGCGTTTGGCAAAGGTTCCAGCTCGACTAGTGACTGGCTATCAGGGCGGCGAATTACAAAATAAAAATATTCTGACAGTTAGACAATATGATGCTCACGCATGGGTAGAATACTGGATAGAAAATGAAGGCTGGACGCGCATTGACCCCACCGCAATAGTGGCGCCAAACCGCTTAATGAACGGTTTATTGTCTTCCCTTGATGAAGAAGAAGGCGACATGGTGCAAAGACCATTTAACTTATCTGAGTTTAACGATGTCCCTTTAGTTAGGCAATTACACGACTTTTTGGTATTGATTGATCATCAATGGACGCAATCTGTTCTACGATTCGACCAAGACTCCCAGCGAGATTTAATTAAACAATGGTTTGGCGAATTTAACGCTAAAAATATGACGACCTTTATGTTTAGCGCGTTAGCGGCAATCGCCTTATTTATTGGCGTATTATTTTTACCCTACAAAACATGGTTTCAGCGCAAACACTATTCTGCGTCTGCAAAGCTATTAGCCTTATTAAACAGATATGGTTGGGAGAAACAGCAACACGAAACCTTAAAACAATTCATAGCGCGCTTATCTCCTCATTTAACCGACAAGCAGAGCAAGCAAATTGGAGTATTCATTAATCGCTACTATGGCGCAGAGTATGGAGACAGAAATATCCCCAAGGCAGAATATGAACGCTTACTCTTTTTAATCAAGAGCAGCTTTAAAAAAACGTCGTAGCATTGATGATTTCAGGGTGTAAAGCTTTTTACATTTATTAACTCACATATTGAATAAAAAAAGCCGATACTGCATTGTACCGGCTTTTTATTTCTTAACAAACTACAGTCAATCAGACTGCCATTCGCTTATTTTTTCTCTGCTTTACGTGCTTTAACTTCTTCAATAACTTTCTCAGACACGTTGTTAGGACAAGGCGTGTAGTGTGAGAATTCCATTGAGAACTGACCGCGGCCAGACGTCATTGTGCGAAGTGAGCCGATATAACCAAACATTTCAGAAAGCGGTACGTCAGCTTTAACACGAACGCCTGTAGCGCCAGCTTCTTGGTCTTTGATCATGCCACGACGACGGTTTAAGTCACCGATAACGTCACCTACATGGTCATCTGGTGTAAACACATCAACTTTCATAATAGGTTCGATAAGCTGTGGGCCTGCTTTTGGAATTGACTGACGGAATGCGCCTTTTGCTGCAATTTCAAATGCTATGGCTGATGAATCGACTGCGTGGAAGCCACCGTCATATAACTCAACTTCTACGTCTAACACAGGGAATCCAGCCAGTACGCCCGCATCCATCATGCCTTTAAAGCCTTTTTCAATTGCTGGGAAAAATTCTTTAGGAACGTTACCACCAACAACTACTGACTTAAACGTAAAGCCTGAATTTGGCTCTCCAGGACGAATTCTATAGTCAATTTTACCAAACTGACCCGAACCACCAGATTGCTTCTTATGCGTGTAAGAATCTTCAATTGGTTTGGTGATGGTTTCACGGTAAGCAACCTGAGGCTGACCTACCTGTAAATCAACACCATAGGTACGCTTCAAGATATCTACTTTGATGTCTAAGTGAAGCTCACCCATACCTTTAAGGATGGTTTCGCCAGAGTCTTCGTCTGTTTCGACTTGGAAAGTAGGATCTTCTGCAACCATCTTACCAATTGCGATACCCATTTTCTCAGTTGAACCTTTATCTTTAGGTGCAACTGCGATAGAGATTACCGGCTCTGGGAAAATCATTGGTTCAAGTGTACATTCGTGCTTAGGATCACAAAGAGTGTGACCGGTCTTCACGTTTTTCATGCCTACGATAGCAATGATATCGCCTGCTTGCGCGCTACTCAACTCGGTACGGTCATCTGCGTTCATCTCAACCATGCGGCCAACACGTTCAGTTTTGCCAGTGAAAGAGTTTAAGATACTGTCACCTTTATTCAATTTACCCGAGTAAATTCTGATAAAGGTCAGAGCGCCAAAACGGTCATCCATTATTTTAAACGCTAATGCGCGGAAAGGTTCGTCAACAGTAACAATGGCTTTTTCGCCAGTAGGCTCACCTGTTTCAGGATCGCACAAATCTTGCGGCTCAACTTCTGTTGGGCTGGGCAAGTAATCAACAACTGCGTCAAGTACGTTTTGAACACCTTTGTTTTTAAACGCAGAACCGCAATAGGTTGGGAAGAAGTCTAATTTCCGAGTACCGTTGCGGATACAACGTTTGAGGTCTTCGATAGACGGCTCTTCACCGTCCATGTATGCCATCATCACGTCGTCATCTTGCTCAACAGCAGTTTCAATCAGCATTTCACGGTATTCCGCAGCTTTTTCTACCATGTCAGCAGGGATGTCAGTAATTGTATAGTTTTCTGGAAGACCTGTGTCATCCCAGATGTATGCTTTTTGTTCGAGTAGATCAACTACACCGCAAAACTCATCTTCTACGCCGATTGGCAAGACCATGATAAGTGGGTTAGCACCCAATACCGTTTTAACTTGCTTAACCACTCGATAAAAATCAGCGCCCATGCGATCAAGCTTGTTTACGAAAATGATACGAGACACTTCTGAATCGTTCGCGTAGCGCCAGTTTGTTTCAGACTGCGGCTCTACACCACCAGAACCACAAAACACACCCACGCCGCCGTCTAGTACTTTTAACGAGCGATAAACTTCAACTGTAAAGTCAACGTGTCCTGGGGTATCGATAACGTTGAAACGATGTCCTTTCCAAAAACAGGTTACCGCTGCAGACTGAATAGTAATTCCGCGCTCAGCTTCTTGCTCCATGAAGTCGGTGGTTGATTCGCCGTCATGTACTTCACCGGTTTTATGGATCTTTCCGGTAAGTTTTAGGATTCGTTCGGTCGTGGTGGTCTTGCCCGCATCAACGTGAGCAAAAATACCTATATTTCTGTAATGTGATAAGTCTGACATATTTCCACTTCATAGGTTTGAGAAAAATTTGCGGCGAATTATATAGATTATTCAGCAGTAATTACACCTCTTTCAACGTTATTTTCATAATAAGGCTAGACTGTGTGTAAATTTGGCCAAAAATATTATGACTATAAAATCAATTCGGCCTGCATTTGACTGTTCTTTACAATCATAAATGTGACTTCATCTCGATTGTGATAAAGGTGCTTTGCGCGCATATACATCGGCTGCTCTTCATTATGCAGACAATGATTGAATTCATCTACAATCGTTTGTAAGGTGAGGTAGCGTTTTTTCATGGGTAATTTCAAGTTAAATATCGCCGCATTCGCCCAACCCTTTTGCAACCAAGCAATCATAAGCTGAGCAACCTTATCGGGCTGTTCAATCATGTCGCACACTAACCAGTCAACATGGCCGTCTTTAGGCTTATAGGTAAATCCATCCGCCGCTGAGTAAGTCACTAAGCCGCTAGCCATTAGCTTGTCATCCATTGCACCATTATCAACTGCCTCGACCTGCATCCCCCTGATCACAAGTTGATAAGTCCATCCACCTGGGCAGGCTCCCAAATCAACAGCGCTCATCGACGGCACAAACAATTTAGTTTGCTGGTGTTTATTACAAAATTGGCTAATTGCCTCTTCAAGCTTTAAGGTTGAGCGTGATGGTGCATCAGGCGGGAATTTTAAACGTTTTACACCAAGCAATTGCTCGCTTCGATCTTTGGGATAAGAAACGCTCAGTATGCAGGCGTCTCCTTGCTCAAAAAATATATGTAAATAAGGCAAAGCCGTGTTTTCAACTTTAGTGAGCAACTTTACTTTACGCATCGCTGAGCGCAATGGCACTGTGAATTTTTTGGTGAACTTGGCCATTTGTTTGCCATCCTCGGTGTCGGGGTATTCCACGCGAATATCTCCGAACTGCTGGTAAGCTAAACTCCTGGCCTCTAAGACATGTTCTACTTTAGCAATAACGTCAGCAACCCGGTCCTGTAAATCGGGAAACGAAATATTGGCTATGATGAGTGTTTTTTGTCGGGCAAAAATCAGATCATCGAGGGTCAACATCAGCTTGTATTGACCTTGCATACTAGCAGCAGCATGTTGATGAGAAGAAGGCGTGATGCAATACCGTATAAAGCCGCAGTCTTTGACAAAGCGTCCGTAGCCAAATTGCTTGTTTATGCTCAACTTGTGATCAATCTCTGCCAGCAAGTCAGCTTCGTAGCCACTGCGGCAATATAGCAAAAACTCAGCAGTCATAGCTTGCTCTCAGTTTTTAATGACTTAAAAAAAGATAAGGCTTGAAACAAAAAGGCTGACCATCCGAGCATTAACAAAACGCCGCCTACTGGCGTGATAAAAGCTAACCAGCGCAATTCAAGTAAAGCCAGCAAATACAGACTACCGCTGAAACACAACACGCCACCCACAAACCCAACATTGACAAATTGGAGTTTGCTTGCGCTAAGCATGCCAAATAATCCAACCATAATTAAGGCTAAGCCATGATACATCTGATATTTAGCGGCGGTTTCAAAAATGCCCAATTGATGCTCATTTAGTAAAGACTTCAAACCGTGTGCAGCGAAGGCGCCAATAGCCACACTGAGTAGACAAAATATAATTCCTGATACAAGCGCAATTTGAACTGATCTGGTCACTTCCATAGGTTTACTCACCTGTTTTTTCAACTTGGGTCAGCATCCAGTCTCTGAATACTTTAATTTTTCCTTTATCTGCCTGTGATTCTTTGCACACTAAATAATAACTGAGTTTACTTTCAATTCTTTCTGAAAACGGGCATACAATTCTGCCACTATCAATATCTGGTTTAGCCAATACGGTATCCGACAGCGCAATGCCTTGACCTATAGCAGCAGCCTGCAATACCAGCATAGTATGACTAAAAATCGGACCTTGATTAACATTCACGTCTTTTACAGAAAATGCCTGAAGCCAATTTTTCCATGCGCCCCGAGTATTGTCATGTAGCAAAGTGTGATGCTTAAGGTCGTCTAATGTCAGTAAGGGTTTGCCCCTTTGCAGCAATAAAGGTGAACACATTGGCGTCAGGTATTCTGCTAACATTTTGGTCGCGTGTAAGCCCTGCCATGAGCCTCGTCCGTAATATACAGCGATATCAACTGAGTCATCCAAAAAACCTTCATCTAAATCGACTGCTTTGATACGCACGTCGATGTCGGTGTGCAAAGCAGAAAACTGATAAATTTTGGGAACAAGCCACTGACTGGCAAAGCTAGGAGGCGTGGCAATAGTTATCGCACCTTTCGCTCCCATCGATAATAAGCGGTCGGTGGCTTCTTGCACCTGAGAAAAGATATCTCGTAAATCTTGAAAGTAAGCCTGCCCTTCCTCGGTCAATAACAGCGAACGATTTTTACGATGAAATAATTTTGTGGATAAATAACCTTCAAGAGATTTTATCTGATGGCTGACTGCAGCTTGAGTTACGAACAACTCATCAGCAGCCTTAGTAAAACTAAGATGGCGAGCGGCAGATTCGAAGGCTTTAAGAGCGTTTAGCGGAGGCAATCGTTTAGGCATGGGTTCTCATACGTTAATATATCTCGATATACATTAGTTTAAGTAATGCGAATATGCAATTAATATAGCTTATCTTTTACTCAAACTAGCCGTAATATACAACCAAGAAGTTAAATAAAAGTAAGTTAATTCATACGCTTAACTTGTAAATAACTTTTAACCTTCTGATAACAAATAGCAACAAACATTACATTAATTTAATTAGGAGAAATTCATGAAATCTTTACTAACCGCGGTATTAATCGCTGGTGTTTTCGGTCAGGCAAATGCACTAGAGCCGGTGTCGGCAAATAACGTGACATTGGCACTGAGCAAGGAAGATATCACTGCTATTTTGGATATAAAAACCAAACAGCATTTAGACATCGCTCCATTAGAAATACAGCCCTTGATCGCGCCGACTGAGCTTACCATCATCGCTCGTAAAGCCAAGTCATCGCGTTTTCAAGTCATCGCTTCTAAACTTTTAAGTGATGAATAGTGCAATCATGGCAAGACCAATAAGGTTAAAAGCAGCAATCGCTTAAACTGGGTCTTGCCATATTTTTTTATCCGTCGCTAGTTTGTATAACATATCCGCTTTATTTTTTAATAACTTTGCAAAATCTATTTGAGCCTGATCGTTAGTTTTACTGCGCTCTATATTTTCAGCCTGCATTTGCCAGGAGTACGAAAACCGTTTCATCGCTTCTCTTGCTGTCGCTGCAGCTTCTAATGGAACTGCGTCTGCTGGCAAGTCACCGCTCACCACCCAGTAAGATTTTTTGTCATGGCTACGAATCTGCCAAACCGCAGCATATGGGGCCAAATAGCGGCTTTCTTCAGTCACTACCGATTCAAACAAAATTCCCTTTTCAGCAAGGTGCTTGTTGGCACGCTGAAACTGTTCTCTTACCCAAGCTGATAAGGCCTGTGGATCTGTAATTTCTGTCATATCTGTTCCGTTATTGTCAGTTGTGGTTTTTTGTAGCGTGCTCAGCTAAGACTTCAATAGGATGACGTGGTCTAAATTCGACTAAGCGCTTAACTTGGCTGCGACATGAGTAGCCTGTAGCCAAAATATGTGAGTTGGAATACGCATTGATTTTTTCTCGCCAGCTAAGGTCGTAAATGCCAATTGAATGCTCTAAATGCTCCGTTTCATGTCCGTAAGTGCCGGCCATGCCGCAGCATCCGACCGGAACGATTTCTAAGCGCAAGCCTAAGCCTGAGAATATATTCTGCCAATCTTTTTCAGAGCTTGGCAGAGCGGTTTTCTCTGTACAGTGCGCAAACAAATAATACGGTTCATCGTTTCTGGCGCGCATATTCTCAAAGTTATGCGGCGGTAATGTTTTTAGCCACTCGGTTAAGGTGCTCACGCTAAAGTCGCCGCGCTCATCGCCCAATATTTTACGATATTCATCACGATAGCAAAGCACTAAAGATGCATCCACACCAATTAAGGGGATATTAAGGGAGCTTACCTTATTTAAAAAGCCAGAGCTGGAGCGAGCTGTTTTTTCAAACTCATCTAAAAAGCCTTTTACATGCTGCGGTTTACCATTTGGCGCAAATGGCAATAACACCGGCGTATATCCTAAGGCCTGCACAAAGTGTAGCGTCTTATCGACTGCGTCAGCATCATAAAAACTAGTAAACGGATCTTGGACCACCAAAACATAATTCTGCTTTTGCTCTTGAGTGAGGCGCTGCAGGGCCTTAAAATCGAACTCACTGTTTAGGGCACTAATACGCTTTGAAAGTGCTGGATATGACAGCAGAGGCGCATCGACGTAACCGATCCAATGCTTAAGCACGTATCTCACCAAGCGGTTATTTAAAAACACATTAGCGATCCGCGGAATGCGGGCTAGCAAGGGTGCTAAGCGCTCAACATTGGCAACAAAATAGTCTTTTAGAGGCCTCGCATATCGCGTGTAATAAATCGACAAAAACTTCGATCGAAAATCAGGCACATCTACATTTACTGGGCACTGGTTCGTGCAAGACTTGCACGCCAAACAGCCGTTCATCGCCTCAAATACTTCGTGCGAAAAATCACCTTCCTGCTCACTCGGTTTTGCACGTGCAAACCAGTTAAGTTTGGCAAAGGTCTTATGCGTGAGCTCCTGCGGGGAAACGCCGTGGCGCTGAAGCTGAAACAGCCACTCGCGAATAAGCCCTGCCCGCCCTTTAGGGCTATGACGGCGGTCTCGTGTGATTTTACTAGAGGGACACATGGGCGAACTTGTGTCATAGTTAAAACAGAGTCCATTGCCATTGCAACTCATTGCCGGTGCAAATGATTCTCTAAACTGCACTGGAATTTGGCGGTCAAAAGTAACCCGCTTAACAGCGTCTACTTTTACCAATTGAGCATCCGAATTATATGGCACACATATTTTACCCGGATTCATTTTGTTATGTGGGTCGAAGGCTGCCTTTATTTTGCATATCTCATCGAACAAGCCTTCACCGAAAAAAGCTGGCGCATATTCGCTCCGATACCCTTTGCCATGCTCTCCCCACATCAAGCCGCCATACTTAGCAACCAACGCAACCACTTGATCGGATATTGTTTTTACGAGTTTTTCTTGCTCTACATCATATAAATCTAGAGCGGGACGAACGTGCAGCACACCTGCATCAACATGGCCAAACATACCATATTGCAGTCCGTGACTATCTAATAAAGCGCGAAACTCCATAATGAAGTCAGCGAGTTTTTCTGGCGGTACTGCGGTATCTTCGGCAAACGCGATGGGCTTTTTGTTACCTTTCGTTTTACCCAATAAGCCAACGGCTTTTTTTCGCATGCCATATACTTTTTGTATATCGCTCCTATCATAGCTTATCTGATAACCAATAACGCCCGACTTATTGTTTATAATTTCAGCATCAAGCCGCTCGCTTAAAACCTGAATTTTCTGCGTAATATCACTTTGATCATCGCTGTTGTATTCAACCATGTTGAGTCCAGCCATGGCTTTGTTAGGTACGTCTTTAATTAGCTCAGATACGCTATGCCATACAATGTCGGTTCGCGCCAAGTCCAAAATACGGCTATCAACGGTTTCCACTGAAGTAGCATTTGCTGCAATCATTGAAGGAGCATGTCGCAGGGCAGATTCAAAGTTGTTATATTTAATGTTGACTAAAGCGGTATGTTTAGGAATTTTTGTAATGTTTAACTTCGCTTCAGCGATAAATGCTAAAGAGCCTTCGGAGCCTGCGAGTAAGCGACTGACATCAATTGAATCATTATCTTCATCATAGGCGTGCTCTAAATCATAGCCCGTTAAAAAGCGATTTAAGCGAGGGAATTTGTCTAAAATTGCTTGACGTTTGCCTATACAGGTTGCGAGCACCTGCTGCATGATGTTTGCGTAATCGCTTTGTTCAGCGGCAATTGTTTTTGCAGCTTCTACGCTGATGGCCTGCGTTTGCAGTATTTCACCACTGGCCGTGATAGATGTTAGCGCTAAAACGTGGTCGCTCGTTTTACCGTAAACCAAAGAGCCTTGACCCGACGCATCGGTGTTGATCATACCGCCAATGGTGGCTCTGTTGCTGGTTGATAAATCGGGGGAAAAGAAATAGCCGTGAGGCCTTAAATAATCATTTAGCACATCTTTGATAACGCCACACTGCACTTTTACCCACTGCTCATCCAAGTTAAGCTCGAGGATCTCACGCATATATTTAGACGTGTCAATGACCACACCAGGGGTCAATGACTGACCGTTCGTTCCGGTACCGCCGCCCCGCGCGCTAAAACTTACTTCTTTGAAAGCATTACCAACTTCAGCGATAAGCGATAAATCTTTTACGTTTTTAGGAAAGACAACTGCCTGAGGAATACTTTGATAAATTGAGTTATCAGTTGCAACTGCCATTCTGCTAGCATGGCTTATTTCGATATCACCAGTAAACTCGCTATCGCGCAATGCCACCAAATATGCTTTGGTATCTGGACGTAAAGTGTCTGCTGGGATCAGTCTTGGTAATGCGGTCAATGCACGCTCCTGTGATTTAAGCGTATTAGTATACTGATTTAATATCTCAGCCTCTAGGCATATTCAGGTGATTGAAGGCTTTTTATGAATTTTTTCGCACACAAAACCTGCCACTCACCGCGCACGGTTAATCATAGAGGCGTAAATCAAGCAATATTGAATAGGCTAAGCTTTTGGTTTACTTTGATAAGCATATGCTTATGTTTTAAACATTTAGCAAAAGGTAGTCATAGTCGCAGTCAAAAGCGCCTCTTTTTAGTGCCGTTACTCTCAAATTTTTAGTTAAAACGTTGATTTATAAATTAATGTTTTTACATATGCAGCCGATGCGAATAGTGAGTGTTTTTACATTTACCTATGCATTTGCTATACTCTCAGCCAATTAGGAGGACCAATGAGTAATTTTTTAAAGAAAATATTTAAACCTAAACATCCTTATGCTCCGGCTGCATACCTAGGCCGCAAGACGGTTGAACGTTCTTTAGACTGCAAAGTGAAAAAACGGAAAACGCTTGAAAAGGAAATGCGCGACGCGTAATTAGTATAAATTTAAGCATCTTGAAAGCATAAGAAAGGCGTCTAAATAGACGCCTTTTTTGTTAGCTTTGACTTACAATATCACCTATACAGGCCATACACAATCAGGCTTTATGCTGTTTTGCTAAGTACAACCAAGTTTCCACTACCGTATCTGGATTAAGTGATACGCTGTCGATACCCTGATCCACTAACCACGCCGCAAAATCTTCATGATCTGATGGGCCTTGACCACAAATACCAACGTACTTACCTCTAGCTTTAGCTGCTTTTATCGCCATAGACAATAATGCTTTCACCGCTTCATTGCGCTCGTCAAACAAATGAGCGATCAGTCCAGAATCTCTATCGAGGCCCAAGGTTAACTGAGTTAAATCGTTCGAACCGATTGAGAATCCGTCAAAAATGTCTAAAAACTGATCAGCCAACAAGGCATTCGACGGAAGCTCACACATCATAATAACGCGTAAGCCATTTTCGCCCTGCACTAAGCCTTCTTCACGAAGCAACTCAATAACTTGCTGACCTTCTTCTACAGTACGAATAAAGGGGATCATAATCTCAACATTAGTTAAGCCCATTTTATTACGAACGCGTTTTATTGCCTCACATTCCAGCGCAAAACATGCTCTGAAGTCTTCAGAAATGTAACGACTGGCACCTCGAAAACCTAACATAGGGTTTTCTTCGTGAGGCTCATATTGATAACCGCCAACCAGATTGTAGTATTCGTTGGACTTAAAGTCTGACATGCGCACAATAACTTTTTTCGGTGAAAACGCAGCGCCAATGCTCGCGATTCCCTCTACCAACTTCTCGATGTAAAACTCAACCGGCGATGCATAGCCTGAAATCATATCGGTGATCTCATCTTTCAATTCATCTGGTTGCTCATCAAAATTCAACAGTGCTTTAGGATGAACGCCTATCATTCGATTGATGATAAATTCTAAACGGGCTAAACCTACGCCTTCGTGAGGCAAACGCGCAAAATCAAACGCGCGATCTGGATTTCCCACATTCATCATTATTTTTAAGGGAAGATCAGGCATTGAATCAATGCGTGAGGTCGTTACGTCAAAATCAAGTACCTTGTTGTAAATATAACCGGTATCACCTTCAGCACACGAAACGGTAACCTCGTCGCCAGTGGCAATAGAATCAGTCGCGTTTCCACAGCCAACCACTGCGGGTATGCCCATTTCACGCGCAATGATGGCTGCGTGACACGTTCTGCCGCCACGATTGGTCACAATCGCAGACGCTTTTTTCATGATCGGCTCCCAGTCTGGGTCGGTCATGTCGGTAACTAACACATCGCCTTGCTCAATGCGGTCCATTTCTGCAATAGAGCCGAGCACCTTGGCTTTACCCGCGCCGATTTTGTGTCCAATTGCACGCCCTTCACAAATTAACTGAGCACTGTCTTTTAACTGGAAGCGCTCAATGACCTGCATGTCTTCGCGGCTACGCACGGTTTCAGGACGGGCTTGCACAATATACAGTTTGCCGTCTAGGCCATCTTTCGCCCATTCAATATCCATGGCGCGTGCATAGTGTTTTTCAATAATCATGGCTTGCTTAGCCAATTCCATAACTTCATCATCGTTTAACGAGAAGCGCTTAGAATCTTTCGGGTCTATGTCGACAATTTCAACTTGCTTACCGTGCTCTAAATCAGATGAATAAATCATCTTGGTCATCTTACTACCAATGTTGCGACGCAATACCGCGGGTAGATTGGCTGCTAGCGTCGGTTTATGAACATAAAATTCATCAGGGTTAACAGCGCCCTGCACTACCATCTCACCAAGTCCGTATGAGCTGGTAATAAATACTACATCTTCAAAGCCTGACTCAGTATCAATTGTAAACATAACGCCCGATGAAGACATATCGCTTCGGACCATACGCTGAATACCTGCTGACAGTGCAACGCCTTTATGGTCATAACCTTGGTGTACGCGATAAGAAATAGCACGGTCGTTGAATAAAGACGCAAAAACATGCTTAATTGCGACCAATACCGACTCATAGCCCTTTACATTTAGGAACGTCTCTTGCTGACCGGCAAAAGAAGCGTCTGGCATATCTTCAGCGGTAGCAGACGAGCGCACGGCAAAAGAAGCTTCGTCACCTGCGTCGACGCAAAGCTTTTCAAAAGCAGTTTTTATTTCGTCTTCTAATTCGGATTGAAATGGCGTATCTAAAATCCATTGACGAATTTGTTCGCCGGCTTTAGCTAAGGCATTTACATCTTCGACGTCAAGTGCATCGAGTATTTCATGTATTTTTGCTTCTACACCGCTTTGCACTAAAAATTCATTGAAAGCATATGCTGTCGTTGCGAATCCACCAGGGACCTGCACCCCTGCATTTGATAAGTTTGATATCATTTCACCTAAGGATGCGTTTTTACCGCCAACGCGACTCACATCATCCATACCCAACTCTTGATACCAAAGAACGTATTCCTGCACTATAGTGGCCTCCAACGACTTAAAAATTACCAATAGAAAATTGAATAGTTTCATCTTCTATTACAAACGAATGAAACGTGCTAGCTTTAAACACCCGTTGATTTTAAATTGGGTTTTATAGCAAAGTAAAATTTAATTTTTTTCGTAATAAAATTACAACAATGTTAAGGAGATGTTGTGCGCGCAGCATTCTACGTATCTGACGGTACAGCAATAACAGCAGAGGTTTTTGGACATGCTCTACTATCTTTGTTCCCCATAGAGTTTGATCACATCACAGTACCTTTTGTTGAAACCGAACAACATGCAAAAGATGTCCTCGATCAAATTGCACTCTCATTTAAAATGACTGGCGAACGTCCTTTAGTATTTTATACGATGGTAAATGTCGAAGTTGGCAAGATTATGGGAGAGTCAGTCGGCATCAATTATAATTTCTTGGACCAGTTTGTGGCACCGCTTGAAAAAGTGATCGGGGTCCCTTCAAAACCCGTCAAACATCGCACCCACAGCATGCATGAAAAAACCTACGACATTCGCATCGAAGCGGTTAACTACGCATTGGCAAACGATGACGGCTCTAATCTAAAGGATTACGAAGAGGCGGACATTATTTTGGTGGGTGTATCTCGCTCAGGAAAAACTCCCACAAGCTTGTATCTTGCGCTGCAATACGGCATCAAAGCGGCTAACTATCCCTTCACGGAAGAAGACATGGGGGATATTTTAAAACTGCCGCCTATTCTAAGAAGATTTAAACAAAAGCTGTTTGGGCTAACTATCAGCGCCGACAGACTGCATGCTATTCGTTCAGAGCGTCGCGCAAACAGCCGCTACGCCTCAATGCAACAGTGCAGAATGGAACTAAGGGAAGTTGAAAACCTGTATCGCAAAGAAAAAATTCCATTTTTAAACAGCACAAAGTTTTCTGTTGAAGAAATCTCTGCGAAAATATTAGCCCAAACTGGACTTAAGCGTCGTAAATATTGAGTATTTTGAAGATAAGGTGACTTCTTTAGTTAACATTGGGGTCTGTTGATCTTTAAAAGGTATAAGCTAATACCAAGCGCAATTGAGACTGAATCTGGCGTTGGTTAAGGCCTAGTTGCGCTCTGTTTGCCACGTCATTTCTATGTTGATGCACCTCCGCTCCAAGCTCAACGACTGCAGTGTACTGATATCGCCATGCCACAGTCATGCCCTTTCCGCTGCTGTCGTTTTGGTCTTCGGGTTTAGTATCTTCTTCATTAACAGCATGATAATCAATGCGCACTGTGGCTCTATGTTTTCCTGTAGCATAGCTAGCGGCTAAATAAGCTGATACAAAATCAGTAAACACGCTTCGATTACCCATCAAGGTACTGCCGCTTAGAAACTGTGCCATGAAACGCCAGTTTGCATCCAATTGATGCTGCAAGGCAAAACTATGAAACTTAGTGTGCCAGCCATACAGTCGCTCTGCATTTATTGCATTTGGATCGGCTCGATTATCATAGTAGTAATAACGCATATTTGTTTCACGCAAGTAACTCAAATGAAAGCCAATATAAGCTCCCCAATCGCCATCTATTTCAACAAAGGGCTTTAACCAGGTTGGGCTGCCAATATCGTTGATGTTGATAATTGAATCAACAGGCGCAAACTGCACCTTATCATGATGAAGCGATTGGCGGTCATGCATTGCAAAGCCTCGCCAAGCGATTAGGGTTCCAAGAGGATCATTGCCTTTGAATATGCCAAGATTCAATTCCCAAGACCAAGGGCTGCCTTGTCTTCTGCCATTTGACGACCACGCTGCTTCCCCGCCAATGGTCCGTAATTCCTCGCCAATCCAACTGTTGATGGCCGACTGCGTATAGGTATAAGGAGACAGCCAGCCTTCACTGGTGTTTTCAATCGACATCGCCGGATAAAACATGCCTATTTTCGACTTGAATTTTATTTGCTTCGGGCTCAAGGGTTTATACTGTAAATACGCCTGCGTAAAACCTAGGTGTTTTTCACCATCAGCATATGCATTTATAACCGCTTTTGCCTGCCAGTTTCGATTGAGATCAAAACGGCCAGCGATAAAGCCCTGTTGCCATTCAAGTGCATTTTCTTCACCGCGGATAAGGCCGCTGCCTTTGCTTTGCCATGACTCAATAGAATCAGCAAGCACTAAGGCGGCTTCAAAACGGCCAGTTATGTTTTGTCCTTGCGCATTGAACATGCTTAAACAGCAGAAGCAAAATAACATTGCACGCATAAAAATCAATCATACTCGCTAAAAGCATGCACGCTATCGAAGTCGTCGAGACTTGGGCGGAGATCTTCTTTGAGCCTAATCACAACATTCTGTGTGTGAGATTCAATGTCAATCTCATGTAGTGTCTGAATATCACCCAATGCGATTCTTGGATGCCAGACTTTTATGGTGTATCTGCCGTTTGGTAATTCAGAGAAACGCGATAAACCACCAGGTGCTGTTTGTTGAAAAAGTGGCGATTCTGCAACATAGATATAACCAAGCATCCAGTCATGAATATTACAGCCAAGCTCTACTACTCCTGCTTGCTCAAATTCGATGCGCCGCTTTACTTCTTCCTTATAAATTGCTATCTCGAAGGTTTTCGCCTCTGAAAACGAATACACGTGATGACGTACGGAGTCAGAATCCGGAAAGTGCACTTGTGTTCCTTTACTGATCGCTAAAATATGAGGAACAAACTTTTGGTCTAACTGCTTCATGTTTGCAGATACAGGTAAACTTAAGTCAGAGTCACTCTTTTCAGAGGGGACCAACTCTACAACAATATTCGATAATGGCTGATGCTTATTGTCCAATACCTGAACACTTAGTTCAGACGCCATTAGCTTGCTGCAAAGCAACACTCCCGTAATCACCCAAAATAATTTATTCATATTACCGTTATTGCTGATGCCATCGTATCTTTGATATCGGCTGTCAGAGGCCGCACGTGAGCTTGATTTAACTAAAGCCGTTTACTGTTAAAAAGACTGCATGGGACGAGTTTAGATTGTGATGAATAGAGCGCAGGGCGTTAACTGCTTTATTAGCAATAAAAAAGCCAGCTAACATTAGCTGGCTTTTGAGCTCGCGACTCTTTGTAAAAAGAGAGTAAGTAAGTAAAAATGCTCTTTAATCGCGATTTGTGTGCTTATTTTTATACTTAATTAAAGCTGCATAAATCAGTCGTCTTTCTTGTTTGGCATAAACACTTTAAATCCACACAAACCCGCAATGGTAATGATACCTACCGCCAAACCTAACCATGGTTCAAACAAGCTAAATGCCATGGCGGTTATTACCATCGCACCGCGCTCCGTTGCATCTTGCACCAAAGACAATGCAAGGGTCGCACACGCAAAGGCGGTTAATATTAAGGTAACTGCTAGCGCAACCGGTAATAAGGGCTCTAGTAAGGTAACCAGAGGCAGTAAAATGAATAAAAACGGTAAACCAAACAGATAGAAACTACCGATACTGTCAAAAATAGAATCCAGTTTATCTCGCCCCTGTGTCCATCGTTTTAGTAGGATCACCTGAATGCCAGTCCATAACACGCCTTGAGTACTAAAAAATGGCGCAATAATGCCCATAAGTGCGTTGCGAATACCCGTAGCCATGTGCGCACGGCTACTATTGATTTCAAGCTTTTCATCTGTACGCTCTTTTTGCGCTTGCTCTATCATTTCATTGCCTGTGACAACATCGCCAAAGAACAAAATATAGGTGATTAGCGCTAAAGGGAACGATGCAATAAAGGTTTCAATTGGCGGCCAACCGATCATAAACGGACTCGCTTTTGCCCACAAAGACGCACTTGCGTTAGCCACGTCCAAAAGTTCCCAGCGAATGTTATAGTCGAATTCTCCGGTAAAGTAACCCACCGTACCTGCAATCACAAAGCCTGGTAATAAACCAAATCCCAGTATTTTGGCCAACACTTGATTGCGCATCGCCACCAATTGTAAGGGTTTTGAAAACGCAAACAACAAGCACACCACTACCCCTAGGGTCCCGGCGATAGGTGCAGACTGAAATACGTTCGCTGCGTCACCATCTTTCGTAACACGCATAAATGCAGCGATGGCGGCGCCAAGGATAATGCCGCCCTTAAGCACATTGGGTACAATTTGAATTAATTTTGCCCCCAAACCAGTGATGCCAAGAAATATTAATATTGCAGAAAAATTGAGGGAAAGTGCGGTCATCGCTTGAAACTGCGAGGCATGATCACCTAAATAAGCGGGTGCAGTAATAAATGCTACCACAAATGGTATTGCCGGGGTTAACCAACCGGGCGCATACGGGTCACCAAATAGCATCCATGAGAAAGAAATTAATAGGGTATGGAACATCGCCATGACTACGGCTTCTTCGAAGCTGAGCCCTAGTAGCGCCATAAAATAGGGAACAAGGGCCAAGCCAGTGGCTCCTGCAACCGCAAACCCTTGTAACATATCGGGCAACGAAAAACGTAAATGCACAAATGGGATACGCATAGTAAACGGGCCCCATTTAAATCCTGGCTGTACTTCTCCATCAATACGGTTTTTTAGCATGTTATCTTCTCTTATTATGATGCGCATTAAATCGATACCGACGCGATTGCCGGTTTACCGATTCAATCCACTACTGCTGAGTAAAGTATAAAGGTAACAAATAAGTACAGAAGATTTTACAAAAAAGACTCAAAGTTTTAACAATAAATTGTTACCACTTTTCTTTTGCTGCATTGTCTGAAGCATTTGCCTCAACCCAATGTTCGTTTTCTAGGCCTATTTCTTTCTTCCAAATAGGAACGCTAGTTTTCAAATGATCCATAATAAACTGACAAGCTGCAAATGCAGCTTCACGATGTTTAGAAGTAACTCCTACGAAGACAATTTGTTCCATCGCGAGGATTTTTCCGACCCTATGGATGACTTTTATCTGACCTAATGGCCATCTTAACCTTGCTGTTTGGCAAATTCCCTCTAAAGACTTTTGCGTCATTTCTGGGTAATGCTCCAATTCTATTGCTAAAACATCTGATTTATCAGAGAAGTCTCGAACAATTCCAGTGAAAGTAACTATTGCCCCGTCACTTGTCGCTAAAGACCGTAAGTACTCATATTCCTGTGCATGTAAAAAATCTTCGTGTTGTATTACTATCATTGTTAAATGCGACACCATTTGTTTGTTTATTCTGTGAAGATAAAAATGAGCAAATAAAATTATTGCTGACTAATGCTTAAAATATAATAAGACGACATGCTATGAGCTTATCTTTTAACCAAGACATGATAAAGTGTTATTGAGAAAAGTAATATTTCGAGAGGATTAAACAATTTCATGCTTCAAGATAGCTTTGGCCGGCAGTTTCATTACCTAAGGCTGTCCATCACAGAAATGTGTAACTTCAGATGCAATTACTGCCTCCCCAATGGCAACGAATGTGATACATCTAAAGACAATATGACGCTTAAAGAAATTGAGACGCTGGTGCAATCGTTTGCTCGTTTAGGCACCAGCAAAATTCGCATCACGGGTGGTGAGCCCAGTTTACGAAAAGACCTGATAGACATTATAGCGATATGCAAGAACACCCCAGGTATTGATAAAGTCGCCATGACCACTAATGCTTTCCGACTTAAAAAAGACGTCAAACGATATGCAGACGCAGGTTTAGATGCGCTAAATGTGAGTGCTGATAGCCTCGACCCAAGAATGTTTGCTGCTATCACGGGCAAAGACAAGTTAGTCGATATCCTTGCCGGCGTCGACGACGCTATTGCGGCAGGAATAAAGCACATTAAATTTAATTCAGTTATTCTCAAACAGTTCAATTTTGGAGGCATGCAGCAGTTTTTAGATTATTTAAAAACTCACGCGGTTACTTGGCGGTTTATAGAGCTAATGCAGACCGGCGACAACGCCTCATTTTTTGCTGCCAATCATATTCAGGGCGAAGCAATCAAACAAGACTTGCTTGCCAAAGGCTGGCAGCGCATGGTGAGCGAAAAACACGCTGGACCAGCGCAAGAGTTTAGTCACCCCGACTATTTGGGCAACTTGGGTTTAATCATGCCTTACAGCAAAGATTTTTGCAGCACCTGCAATCGTTTGCGCGTATCGAGCTCCGGCAAGCTGCACTTGTGTTTGTTTTCTGAAGTGGGCTTAAGCATTCGAGATACCCTCAGCGCAGGTGACGTAGACGCTACTTGCGAGGCATTAAGAGCGCATTTGAGCCTAAAAACAGCCAGTCATGAATTACAAAGAGGCTTTACCGGCGCAACCAAACAATTAGCAATGCTTGGCGGATAGCGCACACTGCCAAGCAAACAGATAAAAATGTACGCTCAATGAGCGCCAAAGGAAACATGCATGAGCAAAACTGAAACCCCTTTTGAAGCCCTTAATATCGCGGTGTTAACTATCTCAGATACGCGTACCCCAGAGAATGACACTTCGGGAGATTACTTGACTTCACAAGCTAAGCAAGCCGGCCACAATGTAGTGTTTAGAAGCATCGTTATTGACGATGTATACCTCATAAGAGCGGTTGTGTCGGCGCAAATTGCAGATCCAAAGGTGCAGGCAATATTGATAACCGGCGGCACGGGCTTTACTCACAGAGACTCAACCCCTGAAGCAGTGACACCACTGTTTGATAAGCAAATTGAAGGATTTGGAGAACTGTTCAGACATATTTCGTATCAAGAAATTGGTACCTCAACGGTTCAGTCTAGAGCCATTGCTGGCATGGCGAACAAAAAGGTTATCTTTTGCATGCCGGGCTCAACGGGTGCTTGTAAAACCGCATGGCAGGGAATATTGAAAGATCAACTAGACTCTACACATAGACCTTGTAACTTTGCACCTCACATACGTTTAGACAATCAGTAGAAGAGATATCAGGGTTTATCTATCGAAAAGCAAAAAATGGCTCATCGTAACAAAACCCTGATTATTACAATACTAACAAAGTGGCATAAAGGGTTGTGCACAGCTTTAAAAGGGTAAAAGCTACATGGTAAAAATTAAATTTTTCGCTCAGCTGAGAGAAACCTTAGGCGTAAGCACGATCGAACTAGAAGGCGCAGCGGGTCAGTCTGTGGCTGCTATCAAATCGACGTTAGCAAAAAAGGCTGCACCTTGGCAGATTTTAGTCGAAAATGATATTTTAAACGCGGTTAACCACACCATCTCGAACGACGACACTGTTGTCAACGACGGCGATGAAGTTGCGTTTTTTCCCCCTGTTACAGGCGGATGAGTGCAGGCTACTATTGATTTTAGGTAAGGGTGTGATCAAAAAGTTGAACCGACACGGTTTCACCCTCGGCGACCCGCCCTCTCTCCCTTTCTAATACGATATAACAATTGCTGTTACTAAAACTTGAAAAGATCCCCGACCCTTGCGCACCAGTTGACCTCACATGCAATTGTCCGGCTTCATTAACAAAGCAATAGCCTCGTTGATAATCTGCTCTACCCGGCTGTTTTTTGAGTCCTTCGTCACAAATCGCCTGCAACGTATAAGGAGCCGTAACTTGCTCACCCGCCATCTGCTTTATGGCATCTGCCGCGATTTGATTAAATGTCACAAATGCAGATACAGGATTACCCGGCAAACCAAAGAAGATACTATTTGGCAAACGCCCAAATGCCAGTGGTTTACCTGGTTTTATTGCGATTTTCCAAAAATCTATTTGCCCTAATTCCGCTAAAATTTGTTTTACAAAATCAGCTTCCCCTACCGATACACCGCCCGACGTAATAACGCAGTCGGCTTGTTCATCTGCTTGCTTAAAAATACTTCTTAAGCTTTCTTTATCGTCCGGAACAATTCCAAAATCGATGACTTCGCACTGCAGTTTAGTTAGTAAGGCTATTATTGCAGGGCGATTTCCATCGTATATTTTGTGGCTTTGATACTCATCTCCTGTGCGCAATAATTCATCACCGGTTGAAAACACTGCGACTTTTAACGCTCTGTATATGCTCACTTCATCAAAACCTAAGGAAGACAACAAACCCACATCTGATGCGCTAATTCGCTTCCCTTTACTCAATACCAAACTGTTTTGCTTAATACTCTCGCCGGCTAATCTAACGTCATTGCCTTTTTCGGGTATTTTACTAAACGAAATTCTTTCACCGTCAACCAAGGCATTTTCTTGCATCATTACCGTATCTGCGCCTTCGGGCATCGCTGCGCCGGTCATAATACGAACGCATTCACCTGGTTGTAGTGGCTTTAGATAAGAATTCCCAGCAAAGCTTTTACCGACGAGGCTTAGGGTTTTTAAGTCTTTGAGATCCTGCCATTTGAAGGCATAACCATCCATGGCTGAATTATCAAATCCAGGAACGTTAATTTTGGAATAGACGTCTTGCGCCAACACTCTGCCCAAGCTTTGAATAATTTGAAGCTTTTCAGTTTGGACAACACTACTCACTAGGTCTGAAATTTGTTTTTTGGCCACTTCTACAGGGATAAGACCCGGTTGATCACAAGAGACTGACATATGAACCCTTAATTATTTAAATGCTAAACACTGACTTAATGCTTCTCAAGTAGCATCAACTCTGGTGTAATTCGGCGTCTGTTTAAATTAACAATATTTAGCGATAGCAAAGTTAATACACAGTAGTTTGTAAAAAAGACTCAAAACCAACTAAGGATACAACATGCTTAATCAATCTCAACTCGCCATTATGCTAAATCTTCAAGACAAAATGAATGTAAAGGTCAATCCAGATTGGTTAAATGCAGGCTATAGCTACTTAAGAGCGGCCATGATTGAGTCGGTTGAAGCAATTGAACACCACGGATGGAAATGGTGGAAGGCACAAAAGCTTGATCTACCTCAAGTACAGATGGAACTAGTCGACATCTGGCACTTTGCACTGTCGCATATATTAATTGAGCATAAAGGCAGTATCAAGGATGCCTCTGCGCAAATTGAGCAGGCCTTAACATCAGCTCACACTACCGTCGCTTTTGACGGCAATAGCTTTGATTTATACCAACAAAGTCTAGTCGAAAATTTAGAACTCATGGCAGGCTTGTGCGTGGCCAAGCGCTTTGATATCAAATTGTTCACCCGCATTGTTGAACAAGCCGAAATGACGTCTCAAATATTGTTTGAACAATACGTGGGTAAAAATGTGTTGAATTTTTTTCGTCAAGATCACGGCTATAAAACCGGCACTTACAAAAAGATTTGGGATGGGCGTGAGGATAATGAGCACTTAGTCGACATCATGCAGGCACTTGACAGCAACCTCGATAACTACGCAGACAAACTATACGAAATGCTTGAGCAGCAATACCCTAGTTAATGCGCTGCATTAACTAGCGTTTTAAAGTAAGCGTGATATCTATGGATTTTTTGATTTGCTATCAGCCTGTGTGGCCCTGCCGCCGGTGACCTTATTGGCTCGTCCTTCATCCACCGCTTTTTGTGCTCGAAGCTTGCGGATCTCTCTGGGGTCAGCAATCAAAGGACGGTAAATTTCAATTCTGTCGCCATCTTTCACGATATCTTGCAATTTGCAGGTTCGATTCCAAATGCCCACTTTATTTTGCGTTAGGTCGATGTCTTGATAAATTTGCAAGATACCTGACTGCTCTATTGCCTGCTCAACGGTAGTGTCAGGTTTTATTGAAAGGCTAATTAACGATTGTTTGTGCGGTAAACCGTATGTAATTTCAATTGATAGTTGTTCAGGCATTAACCGTATACTCGCTTTGCTCGCTCTGAAAACGCTTTTACCATATTATTCGCGAGCGATTTGAATACCTTCCCAAAGGCAAATTCAACAAGGCCGCTTGAAAACGTAAAATCGAGCTCTAGCTCTATTCTGCAGGCTTCATCTGATAATGGGGTAAATCGCCATCCTCCTTCCAAGGATTTGAATGAACCTTCGGCTAATTGCATATCTATTCGTCTGCCGGGAGTTAGCGTATTAAGGGTGACTAATTCTTGGTCAACGCCAGCTTTATTGAGCAGCATCTTCGCGCGCATGTGGCTATCACTTTGCTCGAGAATTTCACTGCGGCGACAGCCAGGTAAGAAGGTGTCGTACGAATTTACATCGTTGACTAGATCGTACATTTGCTGGGCACTGTATGCGACTAATGCATTTTTATTGATTTTTGGCATTGAATCCATTAACTACTATGCAATATTGATAATAAACTGACTTGATTTTACTCAAATTCAAGCTAATAAAGACAATTCTTTTAACATAGGTATAATACGCGGCATGAAAAAGAATAAACCTAATAATAACACTATTGCCTTAAATAAAAAGGCACGACATGAGTATAACCTGTTAGATAAATTTGAAGCCGGTATGCAGCTGCAAGGCTGGGAGGTCAAATCGATTCGCGCAGGCAAAGTCAATCTAACCGATGCCTATGTTTTCATTAAGGAGGGCGAAGCGTACGTGACCAATATTGGCATTACGCCGCTCAACCAGGCGTCTAGTCACGTTGTTTGTGACCCAACCCGCACCCGTAAATTATTATTACATCAACGAGAGATTGATCACTTAATGGGTGGATTGGATCGCCAAGGCTTAACTATTGTGGCAACAGCAATGTTTTGGAAAGTTAACTGGGTAAAACTAGAAATGTGGCTGGCGAAAGGCAAGCAAGAACACGATAAGCGTGACACCGTAAAAGACAGAGATTGGGCGCGTCAAAAAGAGCGAATGATGAAACACTCTTCTTAAGGCCTACGGGCCTCGGCAGCAGATCCTATCTGTGTTCCATGGCGGAATACGAATTAAATTGGATTCGCCGTTATTTGACAAGTGCCACACGTGATAGCGTTTTGCGCGTAATGAAGGATAGATGTATCGCTGATTGCCCACTTGCCCTAAGACAGGAGCAGCGACTTCACCGAGTAGCGTAATCATTGTATAAGGTTTAATTTTTCTTGCGTCAGGGTCTGACTATTTTGAGCACGCTTGCCATAAAGCTATATGGCTTTGGACTAGTTATACTACTAAGCTATCCTTTCGTTCAAGCAACACCAATCCATTTACGGTATTTTTTAGTCAATTTATTTAAACGAACTCTGTCCATAATTAAAGACAACAAAGGGCTAGAACTTGAGTCTGTGGGTTTATTCGCCCCCATTTTACGCAACTGGCGTTTAACCAATGCCATAGTTGCAAGTGCCGACAAAGCTTTATCTTTCCAATTTACACGGGGGACGAAGCCAACTAATTCTGGTTGTTTTTTCCAAATATTTACCAATGCCGGCTCATAAGCTAAGGCACTAGCCATACCTACTAAATCGACGCCACTGGCGAGCACTTTTTCTGCTGTTTCAAGACGTTTTATACCGCCAGTAGTCATGATGGGCATATCAGCATGCTCGGCAATTTGCTGCGCAAACTCTAAAAAGTAGGCTTCTCTGGCCAAGCTTCGCTCGTCTCCAGACTTACCCTGCATAGCTGGCGCTTCATAAGAGCCGCCGGAAAGCTCAATGAAATCGACTTGTAAAGAGTTTAAATGCTTTACAACCTCAATGGCATCAGCAACATCAAACCCACCGCGTTGAAAGTCCGCCGAATTCATTTTGATTGCGACGATACTTTTTGCTCCCAAGGCTGCCCGCACTCTTTCAACGATGACATACAAAATTTTAGCACGGCTATGTAAGTCACCTCCCCAATCGTCTTGGCGTTTGTTCGTCAATGGAGACAAGAATTGAGACAGTAAATATCCATGAGCAGCATGAATTTGTACGCCATCAAAGCCCGCTTGTAACGCATTTTTTGCTGTATCTACAAAGCGTTGTATGACCTCTTCAATTTCGTCTGCTGTTAGAGGGCTTGGCTGCGCAAGAAGGTTTGAGTGTTTTCCTATATCTACTGCGACATCAGAAGGCGATACATTTTTACCTCCCATCGCTTTCATTACCTGTCTACCGGGGTGATTGATTTGTAAAACAGCGGCACAGCCATCTTGTTTTGCGTGTTGCGCCCAATCTTTAAAAGCCTCTAGTGGCGTATGTTTTTCTAAAACCACACCGCCGGGACCGGTCATGGCCATTTTATCTATCATCACATTGCCCGAAATGATCAAGCCCACCCCACCTTTGGCCCAAGCCGCATACAGGTTTTTTAATTCGATAGAAGGATAATGATTGGCGTCCGCCATATTCTCTTCCATGGCGGCTTTGGCGGCTCTGTTTTTTAAAACTTGTCCGCATGGCAAGGTAATGGGGTCAAATAACATGTATGGCTCGATTTATTGATTGTTTAGTTTCGTAAGGCGCATTGCAACATGATGTGAAAAGCCATGCAAATTACTATATTTGACTCAGACGTATTACTATAACTTAGTTAAGTACATCCCTGAACTTCAGAAGATGACCGTTCAAAGCATCAGTTAACTTATTCTGCCAAAAACTCAAAGTTTGCCTTTTTTAGGCATGCGCTTATTCATTAAGCACATACCTAATACTCATCGTAAAGTTGCTAAAATTGATATTGCAAAAAGACGCCAACATTGCGGCCTGTGCCGGGAATCTTTTCGCCCAGAGCAATGTCAGTATTATTGATACGGTTCACTCCGGCTAGATGATCTCTATAGGCTTTGTCAAATAGGTTTTCCACAATCAAACTAATCCGTAATTGCTGCGTAATCGCATATTCAACATCCGTATTTACCAAAGTATAGCCCTCTGTTGGTGTTTCGTTTTGTTGTTCTGCAACCTTATTTTGAGAAGCGACAATTTTCGATGACAGCCTCCACTTCCATTCATTCGCTTCATAACTGAGCTGCAAAAACCCAGACAATGGCGCTAAGCGATACAGATCTTGAGCTACCGGCACAGTTTGTTTACCGCGCACATATTCAAGTGTTCCTTGCAGGCGCCAATTATCCGATAAGCGGATAGCTGCAAGCATATCCATACCCACTAATTTTGCATCAGTATTGCTCCATTGCAAAGGCGACAAAATACCATTCATCATAGCAATATTGTTAGCCTTTAAGTTATTCGACGTTACACCTAAAATATATTCGTCTATTTTTGCATAGAATACGTTTGCCGACATCATCAGCGTCGCGTCTTGATATGTCAGGCCGAGATCAATTTTATTAGCCGTTTCTTTTTCTAAATCAAGATTACCAATGTAATTTCGTCCGTCTGCTAATCCAGCTGAAACACCAAGGGGAAACCAAGTGTATAATTCATTGTAACTAGGGGCTCGCTCTTTCCTAGCGGCAGACAGGACCAACGATATTTGTTGGTTTATCGGCATTTTTACTTTACCCACTAAATCTATCAGATTAAAACGTTGATTACGCTTTGCGCTATTGAAGTCATTTTGCAGCGCCGCCACGTTCGGGTTTATCATCGACATATTAGTTGAAACAGGGTCTGCATCACTTGAAACTTCAGACAAACGCATCCCAAACTGCCAATCGAAAGCTGACAGCTGTTCGCTCAACTCTGCATAAACCGATGCCCTATCGCGCTTCATATTATTGAAGTTGTTAATAAAAAACATCTCGTTATTAGGGTTACTGATTACCGATTCATGCTGACGTTGAAACACTTCCCCACCAAATTCAAAACGTCGATCATTGTGTTTGTATGTGGCTTTAGAACTGATACCAAAAGCTTCACTGCTTACCTGATTAAGTCGAAACATGGCGGGCATTGGCGGCATTCTCAGCTCAAAATTATTCATATCGTGTTGATTTTGATTGCCAAAAAGCTGAGTTTTAATTTGCCACTTTTCGGAAGCGTTAAAACTATGGTTAAGGCGATACCAGAGGGCATCCACAAAAATAATATCCATTGCTAAAGCGGGTGTGCCAGATTCATTCGTATTACGGCGTGCAACTAAAGCATCAACACGATGTTTACCCGACTGTATACCTGCTTTTAACTTTAATGCGGAACGCTCATAAAAAGTAGATGGGACCTCTCTGCCATCTCCAGCGATATAATTGTCACCTTCTTGGGCGTCCGCACTAAAACCTAAATACAAATTTTTTGCGGAAGTAAACAACAGCGCACTTAACGCTCGGTTATCGTTATCGAAAGCACTGGCTGTCGCCCCACCTTGAACAAGCCATTTTTCAGTATGGTTTATATCGAAAGCGTATTCGTCGATTTCCACTGCTCCGCCGATAGTTTCAGCACCCACCGATACGGGAGCAATACCCTGATGCAGAGTAACTGATTGATATAGAGTGCCAATTGCGTGCGACAGTGGACTGTCCATGGCATTTGGGCCCGCGCCAGCAACTTCGTTCCCATCGATATTGACGCGTAGTCGGTCGCCAAACAACCCCCTGTATTGCAACACTCCGGATACCGCACCGTTGCCGTTAATGTTAAGTCCCGGAAGCATAGATAATTGACTGCGCATGTCAGGCGAACTAGCCTGATTGAGTTGAATTTCAGATTGATTTGCAAAACTGTTTATTCTGCCAAGGACTTCAATACTTTCGATGGTAGAAATGTCCTCAGCAAACGCAACATGGCACGCTGCCATACTTAAACTTGCGGACAAATAAATATAAGCTTTTTTCATGTCTTTATCTCACGCCAAAGTGCAACGCACAGCGGCTTTTTGAATTAAATTTATTAAAAGTTACGATTAATTTTTATATGAGATAAATGACTGGCGGCGCTCGTGGAGCTGGCTGTAAATAACTGCGTGCATGATATGATTGTAACTGGGTAAAAGAAATACGTTTTGAGTTTTTAGCAATAGCATTGAGAGCATACTCGCTAAAATTATCAAGAAGCGGGTTGTGCTCTAGTGCAAGTGAACTAAAACAAGCTAAGTTTAATTCGTTTTCATTAGCGCTGTTGGGTTGCTCGACCTCGACTATGTTACCGGTAGCAAAATAAACGTCACTATTAATCCATTTTATTCCGATACCTGTGCAAATAACCAGCACATGCTGCTGATTTTGAGCATTGAGCATACGCATATTGTGACCTGAGACGGCATTAGCGAAGACCGACTGAAGGACAAACAATATGCATAATAACGAAAGTAAACTGGTACGCATGAACAACGCAATAACAAAACGATAATACACGCTAGCAAATTTTGTTAGAGCTTGTCTATCACAAACTGAACTATCAAAAGCTCGGCTGATATAGGTCAAAGCCCTGTACTTGAAAATTCAAAAATCATCGCTATCTAGATACATACGGAGTGTGATATCATTCCAAGTTGATTCGGGGCTGCTCTGGATTCGACAGGATTCAATGATGCTGGAGGTGCATGCAGAGGTGCGGTTTGCCTCTTTAAACAGCCGCAAAAAATAGTCGCAAACGACGAAAACTACGCACTAGCAGCTTAATAACCTGCATAGGCCCTTCCACTTCAGCCGTTGTCTATTCGTGAAGGTTTGGAAGGTCATACTAATGGACTAGCGAGGGAAACTTGTCTAAGGTTGAACCGCGAAATAGTATTAGGCCAGCCCGAAGAAATCCTGTTTGCCGGAGTTCATAGGGTTAAATAAATGACAAACTAAGCATGTAGTACCAAAAGTTGACGCTTTCTGGACGCGGGTTCAATTCCCGCCAGCTCCACCAATTCGAATAGGCCAGCATGATTTGCTGGCCTTTTTATTGGCTCACTAATGACTGTCTCGAACCCTCAAAAAACTCGCAAAACGCGGAACACCATTACTTGTGTAGCCATGATATTTGAAGCTTACCAAACTGCCAATTGGCGGTGGTTTATCGCGCTCTGCATCACTAAAACCGGTGCCAATTTTAAATTCAATCATTTTGCCTTGCGTATTTACATAGCTGATTAATAAAGAGCCCATACTACTGGCGTACTTACCCTTGCCTTTTAAATGCTTTATGACTATGCCCTCAGCGTCCATGTAAGGCTTGAGCTTTAATAAATTACCGCTTCGACCATCTATAAACATTCCCGAGGCATTTTGAAGCATTAAACCTTCTGCGCCACTTTCGACCAAATCATTTAACAGTCTTGAAAGCTCATTATTACTGCCGATTGGGAACTGTTTAACCGCGATGACATGCTCTAAATTCAAATCATCGATTAAGTCCTGATAAATGGCGCTACGGCGGCTAAACACATCTTTATTATTAGGCGCATCAAAGACCATATATCTGATGTGTTTCCACTCTGAATCTATGGGCTGATGTTTGCTGACGGTCGATATCACGGTTTCAAAATCGTTTCGCTTTGTCCATAGTTCGCCGTCAAGCCACACATCAGGCAATTTTTCGGTAAACCACTTAGGTGCATGTATTAAATTACCATTCCGAGTGCGCAACTCTCGGTTTCGCCAAATTGCGCGAACACCATCGTACTTTTCACTGACTAAATAATTCTTAATATCGTCACCTGAAAATACTTGGGCGAGTTGGACCTCAGACACTGAAACTGTTTCATCGCTTACACTGGCCCCAGACATCAAACAAATGACCATGAAGCATAAGCACCTTACTAAAAAATTAATCATTCCGACACGCTCCCTGTGTTTTATGAATGTTAAGTCATATCCTTTATGCCCAACAAATACTAAGCCAGTAAATACAGCCTTAACAATAGCAACTTTGCAAAACAGGCCTTAAGGGAAGCTATTATGCTCCAGTATGTCGCCTTGGCAATAAGTAAAGGTTTCAATTTACGCCGAAGCGCAATAGCATAAAGCCTAGCATATCGACACATAACGAGACCGAAACGCAATGAAACATTCTGCATTAAGTGCATTTTACAAAGATAAAACCGCCGTTATCACCGGGGCTGGCTCGGGTATTGGTGAAGCACTTGCAAAAGTTTTTGCTGACTTAGGATGTAAACTGGCGCTTTGTGATATTGATCAATCGGCTTTGACAAGAGTCGTAAACGACATTAAGCATACACACCCAAGTTTACTTATATTTCATGATGTCCTTGACGTTTCAAACAAACAGCAGTGGTCTCAATTTTTGGAAACTACCGCAGCGACATGTGAACACATTGATATCATGATTAATAATGCCGGGATCGAGGGTTCATGCCGTCCGGTGTGGGCGTCTGACGATGCCACGCTAGAGCGCGTTATGGATGTAAATTTCTATGGCATGGTTTATGGAAGCAAAGCAGCTCTGCCCTACTTGATTAAACGCCCATGGGCGGCATTAGTCAATGTCTCTAGCATTTTTGGCATGATTGCGCCCCCCAATACTGCGGACTACTGTGCAAGTAAGTTCGCGATTCGTGGCTACACCGAATCATTGCGCGCCGAGCTGGCTTTACTGCATCCACACCTGCAGGTGCACTTAGTTCATCCTGGTGGCATCGATACCAACATTACCAGAATCCCTGAAAGTCAAAAGTTCAAAGCGCGCTATTTAAAAACCAATCCCCTTGATATTGCCTTGTATATAGCAAAGTGTTTGAAGCAGAACAAAGCCCGTATTGTATTTGGTAATCAGGCTACCCTTGCTCATATCGCGTCCAGACTATTGCCCTTGAGTTGGCTAAGCAAGCTAAGTGGCCGAGAAATTAAAAGTTTAGAAATGGAATCTGACTATGAAAAAACCCACGATGGTTTTAATATAAATAAATTATAGCGGTAACGACACCACAAAACTGCGCACTTCCCTATACTTCAAAGTTTAAAATTAAAAGATAAGAGGCTTATTTGATATTTTAGGTGCTTTTAAACGATTTTTAAATTTTTTCGAAACTTTTAGAGGAACATATAAAATTTTGGCATTTCGTATTTTAATGAATAATCTGAGATTTTATGCGAATTAAGAATTATTTAGGTGATTTTAAGAGAATATCTATTTTTCAACATTTTTCTATCTTTGCAGAATTTCAGCGAATTTACTGAATTTTGACACCTACATATTGATATAAAAAAGGCGAGAAGCCATCCTTCCATCAAGAAAGCAAAAATGAAGTGTATACGATTTAGCTCTCCCCTTTTTTGTTTCTATCACTCCTAATAAAGACGTCTATGGGTATGAATTTCTGAGCCCTGATGTAACATTGTAGAAAAAAATTGAATACTCTGCTTGACGAAATGGCTGTAAACTTTTACTTTAAACAGTAATGATTCTCATTACCATTAAATGGAGAGTGAACAAGCTATGCTAGACTGCAAATACATTTGTGATGACCACCAACAATGGATAGTTTGTGAACCACAACAGGCGTTTTTAAGACTTTTAGAGATGTCATCACAGGCACATAAGATGGCCTTAAGCGAAGGGTTAGAAGCGGCCCTGCCTTATATTGGCAGCGCTTTTGAGACCGCTTATGTCTTATACAATTGTGCACAGCAAAGTCCTCAACTAACCACCATGCTAACTAGCCTTACTATTACCTTAGCCAATGCCTACTCTGCTTTAGGTAAACATCAAGAGGCTACACTGTTGCTGAACACGATAAGAAATGCACTTCTGACAAACGCGCAAGCTGAGAGCAGAGAGTTAAGTAAGATAAAGTTTTTGAAAAATTGTGGGGAAATGTTAGTTGATGCGGCCCATGATGTAATAATGATGTCGAGTATCAGAGCGGGGCTTTCTAGCCGGCTGCATTAATATGACATATGCGCCGGCCGCTTCATTAACGCAGGAGCTTACGTAATGTCAGTAACAGGCTTGCTAAGATAGGTCTGCTCAAATACATCCACATCAAGTGGTCTGCTGAAGTAATACCCCTGCAGTAATAGTTCACCGTTTAGCATTAACCATTCAACCTGCGCTTGGGTTTCAACGCCCTCGGCCACCGTCACTAAACCAAGGTTACGCGACAGCTGGATGATAGAGCGAACTAGATTCTCATCTTGCTTATCAACCGTTATATCATTAATAAAAGAACGATCGATTTTCAATTTATCAACCGGTAGGTCTTTTAAATGACTCAGCGAACTATAACCGGTGCCAAAATCATCTAATGAAAAGCTAATACCCATCTTTTTCAAATTCACAATTTTCTTGATGGTATCTGCCATATTATTCAGAGCAACGCTCTCAGTAATTTCAAACTCCAGCTTCTCGCCGGCAACGTCATGTTTTAGCAATACTCTAGAGACAAGCTCAATAAAATCATGTTTAGCTAGCTGTTTGGCACTGATGTTAACTGCAATTTTAAAACCAGGCGGTAGGATGCCTCTTTTGTCTGCATCTGCAATATAGCTGCACACTGAGTTTAAGATCCGCTCGCCCACGTCAACAATCAGGGCGCTCTCTTCTAAAAACGGAATGAACTCAGCAGGGCTAATTGTCTCGCCATCTTTTTTCCAGCGCATAAGTGCTTCGGCACCTTGTAACTGGTGGGTTTCAGAATCGACAAGCGGTTGTAAAACGAAATAGAACTCGTCTCTGAACATGGCTTTCATAATGTCACGTTCTAGTTTTAACAACTCAGCCGCTTGGGTGGCCATTTCGTTTTTAAACAAGGTAACTTTGTTTCTGCCCGTGCGCTTTGACTCGTACATCGCGGTATCAGCATACTGCAAGATTTCGTCGGCGCTCGACTGCCCCTTGCGAAACACGATAACGCCGATACTCGCGGTAAGAGAATAGCTGTGCAGACCGATATCTATCTCTTTATTGATGCAAGCTCTAAGGCGCTCACCAAGCACTTCAGCACCGCTTGTGGCGGTTTTTAAACTGTCCGAAACATTCTCTTCAATACACAAAAACTCATCCGCTCCCAAACGAGCAATAAGATCTGAAAAAGAAAATTCTTTTTGTAAACGTCGGGCAAGTTTAACAATTAATTGGTCACCGACACTATGACTGAGGGTATCGTTGATTCGCTTGAACTGATCTAAATCTGCAATTGCAGCAATCCCGTACATACCCTTCTCGCCCTCATTGGCACGATTAAGGACTTCATACACTTTATTTCTATTCGGCAACGAAGTTAAGGTATCGTAATACGCCAGTGATTCAATTTTCTCTTCGGCTTTAACACGTTTGGTAACGTCAGACGCAGTGG
Organism: Glaciecola sp. SC05; assembly: GCF_041380235.1. Taxonomy (NCBI): domain Bacteria; kingdom Pseudomonadati; phylum Pseudomonadota; class Gammaproteobacteria; order Alteromonadales; family Alteromonadaceae; genus Glaciecola; species Glaciecola sp. SC05. Next base: position 54,319 of record NZ_JBGIYY010000009.1, on the reverse strand, counting down.
CTAAAATACTATGCCCATCTGGCGTTTTGAACTTCACTAGCGACATTTCCATGAAGCATTCGGCACCATTGGCATTTTTCATTGGAATAATGTTATTCACTTGACGCTTAGTCGAACTAATGAACTCTTTAATTGAGCTAAGTAAATCTGCATCAATTGGTTTGATAACATCGTCTGCGCTGCGGCCTTTCAGTTCGTAAATTGAATAGCCATAAAAAACTGCCGTAGCCTTATTTGCAAAAACAAAGTCTAAGTTATTATCTAAGGAATAAATTAGCGCAGGAGCAGTATCGAGTATTAAGCGAAATCGCTGAGAGCGTTCAGTTAGCAGCACTTGGCTAGATGAAATTCGAGACAACATGTCATTGGCAGCGTTAATGATCAAACTAAATTCATTTTGCTCATGGCCAACCAAATGGCTAATCTTTTGCGTGGCAATGGATTTTATATTCACACGTTGAAACCGGCCAGACAAACGCGTCAAAGGCGCCGCTAGTGCAAAGTGGTACAGAATACTTAGCGCAAGTGTTAAGAAAATATATCCCGCTACAGCGATCGCAAACGCCCTTATTGCGCGGTCGTAAACCCCCGACAAAGCAATGTGGTTATCGATAACCAAGACCATTTCGCCATATATCTGGGGACGGCCATCTGCAAGCGTTTGCCCTGTTAGCAGTACTGAAGATTTAGTGAAGTTTTCGGTTACTAAGGAAAGTACAGGATTATAAGAGGTATTAATGGCAACATTACTTTCCATTTCTTGCCGACGAAAGTCCGCCATCACGTTTCCATGGTCGTCAATTATCGATACATAGCTAAAAAAGTCGAAATAAGACAAGCCATCGATGACCTGCTGCGCCATCGGGTTATCTAACAGATAAACGGCATTACTGGCAGATCCTCGAGCTGATGTGACAATAGAATCAATGGTTTCTTTTACTTCTGCCTGGCGCTCTCTAAAATCGAATAAAGTCTGTAAAAATGCCATCAGCAGGCCGAGGCACACTAATAGCACTAGGCTGCGAATAGCTAAAGTAAAAGAGAGCTTTCGATTTAATTTCATAAAACCTGTGTGTCTCGATGATTCATGTAATCATATGTGATGTTTGATAATACTAACAATTATTAACGTTTGATAGTAAGTAATCGGCATGTTTAGACGAAATGATTAGCAGTTAATAGAACTTATTGTATCATGTCTTGTATAAAATACTGTGTAGCAAATATACAAGCGAGATTTCATGTCCCAAAGTTCTAAAGATACCGATTTTGCGCCTATTAATGTTGACGTAAACGATCGTATTCCAACTGCCACAAAAAAGCCATCGGCTCAGCCTCCTGCTACTGGCGGTAGCTCAAATAAATCAATGCTGATATTAACACTACTGATTGCAGTCGGTGCCAGCGGGTTTAGTGCATACTTGTACTCACAGCTGCAAAATAGCCAAGAAACCATAGTCGCTAACCAAGAGCGGATCCAGATGCTTGAGAATAGACTGTCGGCTACCGGTGAAGAGATGGGTAACTCAACTGTTGAACTTCAGGTGAAGTTAGGTGAGCTCTCAGGCAAAACCGCAGAGCTATGGGATCAGATGGATAAGCTGTGGGCTTCAGCATGGCGCAGAAACCAAGAAGAAATTAAGTCATTAAATAGCGACGTGATTGCGTTAAAAAGCGACTTTAACAAGAGCGTTGCGGATGTGACCAAAAAGGTTAATGCAGCTGAAAGCGGCACTCAACAACTCATGACTCGAATTAACAGTATGAACAGCAAAATTTCGGAGCAAGCTAACAATATACTCGCAGTAAAGGTCGAGTATGAAGGTTTTGCTGAAGCTAATTCATCTCAAAATGGCGATATCAGAGAACTGAAAGAAAAAATACTCTTACTAGAAAGACGCAATACCTCACTGCTACAAAAGCTCAACGAGGTAGAAGGCCAGGTAAAAGAGCTGGCGTTAAAGACCATTTAATATTTAGTATGCAGTCATTGTTATTTAACATCATGGTTTGAAAGAATTTAACTCATTAAAAAAGCCACTCATCGAGTGGCTTTTTTTGTATCTGGGTATTACTTACTAGCGACGTAGGCCCAAGCTAGAAATAAGAGCTTGATAGCGTTCTACGTTTTTACCTTTTAAGTAATCAAGTAATTTACGACGCTGAGAAACCATACGTAGCAAACCGCGACGTGAATGGTGATCTTTCTTATGGTCTTTAAAGTGACCCTGTAGCTTGTTGATGTTGTTTGTTAGCAATGCAACCTGAACTTCAGGTGAGCCAGTATCGCCTTCTTTAACGCCGTACGACGCAATGATATCTGCTGTTTCTTGTGTAGTTAGTGACATAGTGTTCTCCAAAATTTAATTAAACGATGGCCCAATCACTAATTCAGTGCCATCAAAAGAGCGCGTAGTATACTGGTATGCCCGTAAACTGCAAGTCCATTTACCAACAATAAAGACGCTTAGCTGCTTATATGAGTGTTTGTTCGTATACCACTAGGCGCTTTGGCTGAAGCTCTTGCGTTTCTGTGTATTCAGCAATCCCAAGAAACAATTTTTCAGGTCCATAGATTCGAATAAACTGCCCAACATGCGCTTCTGCAATGCTGTATCTCAGCGCTTGACCTAACTGCAGTTTGAGCATGTTTGCATGGTCAATATCCACAGACAGTAAAGACAACACAGGCGTATCCATTGGCAGCAGCAAATCATCTAAAATAAGATGTTTTGCTGATGCGTCATCATCCTCTTGGACCAAGGTCTGATATTCGGCAACGCTGCGCATTTGCGGCACAAAGTCAGCGACTTTTAAGCGACGTAACTCTCGCACATGAGCCCCGCAGCCAAGCATTTCGCCCAAGTCATCAACAATCGTACGAATGTAAGTGCCTTTCGAACAATGAATACGCAAGCGAACCGAATCGCCTTCAAAGTGAACAAGCTCGTTAGCGTACACTTCAATATCACGAGGCGGACGCTCGATGTGAATGCCCTGCCTTGCATAAAAATAGAGAGGTTTTCCCTCATGCTTTAGCGCAGAATACATAGAGGGGACTTGACTAATTTTGCCACGAAAGCTTGTTAACGCCGCATTAAGTTGTGCATCACTAACGTTCACATCGCGCGTTTGCACAATATCACCGTCAGCATCTGAGGTATCGGTACGAACCCCAAGCTGCGCCTCAACTTCGTAGGTTTTATCAGCATCTAATAAAAACTGTGAAAACTTAGTCGCTTCGCCTAAGCACACAGGCAACATACCGGTCGCCAATGGGTCGAGTGCGCCAGTGTGCCCGGCTTTTGCAGCACCGTACAATCGTTTTATCTGCTGCACAATAGCATTAGACGATTCACCTTGATGCTTGTCGACTAACAATATGCCGTTAACCGCTCTGCCTTTACGACGCCTTGCCACTATTGGTCTTCGTCTTTACTTTTTGATTTATCGTTGGCAATCGCTTCGTTTACTAAAGCCGATATTCTTGCACCTTCAACAATCGATGTGTCTCTAACAAAGTGAATGGCCGGTACGTTACGCATTCTGATGCGGCGACCTAATAGCCCTCTTACAAAGCCTCGTGAATCGATTAATTTGGCCATGTCTTGTTCGATTTTTTCTTCGTCGGCGACATAAAAGGTGATAAATATTTTAGCGTGACTAAGATCCCTTGATACTTCCGCACCAGAGACTGTGATCATACCGACCTCTGGCTCTCTGTGTTTAAACTCTTGCTGCAGGATACTGGCAACTTCTTTATGGATTTGTTGAGCAACGCGATCCGTGCGCGAAAATTCTCTAGCCATAGCGACCTCTCATATTGGGGTAATTGATATAAAGTCTGATGGAAAAAAACGGAGGCGCGTGGCCTCCGTTATTTCAACGTAACTTAAAAACTTAAATCTCGCGCTGTACTTCTACAATCTCAAATACTTCGATTTGATCTCCGACTTTTACGTCGTTGTAGTTTTTCACGCCGATACCGCACTCAATGCCTTTCTTCACATCTTGTACGTCATCTTTGAAGCGGCGTAATGATTCCAACTCACCTTCGTAGATCACCACGTTTTCACGTAATACACGAATTGGGTTGCTACGTTTAATCACACCTTCAGTAACCATACAGCCTGCAATCGCGCCGATTTTTGGTGATTTAAACACATCACGTACTTCTGCTAGACCAATAATTTCTTGTCTGAATTCAGGCGCTAACATACCGCTCATCGCTGCTTTCACTTCATCGATGAGTTCATAAATGATGCTGTAGTAGCGTAAATCAATTTCTTCCGCTTCTACCATCTTACGTGCAGTTGCGTCAGCGCGAACGTTGAAGCCTACGATAATCGCGTTAGAAGCAGCTGCCAATGAGGCATCTGTTTCTGTAATTCCGCCTACACCACTACCGATAATATTCACTTTTACTTCATCAGTAGATAGTTTAATTAAGCTTTCAGCAATTGCTTCAATAGAGCCCTGAACATCAGCCTTGAGCACGATATTCAAGTCAGACACATCGCCGCTTTCCATGTTCGCAAACATATTTTCAAGCTTCGCTTTTTGCTGCTTGGCAAGTTTAATTTCACGTTGCTTGGTGTGACGTTTGGCAGCTACTTCTCGAGCTTTCCTCTCATCGGCGACAACTAATGCATCTTCACCCGCGATAGGTACGCCAGACAGACCAAGTACTTCAACAGGCGTTGATGGACCGGCTTCTTTAATATCTGCACCGGTCTCATCGCGCATCGCTCGGACACGTCCGTACTCTTCACCACATAACAAAATATCACCCGGCTTTAAGCAACCTTCTTGAATCAAAACAGACGCTACTGGACCACGTCCTTTATCCAAACGAGATTCAATCACGATACCTCTAGCTGGTCCAGTATCAACCGCTTTAAGGTCTAACAGTTCAGCTTGTAAATTGATTGCTTCGAGTAAGGCGTCGATACCAAGACCCGTCTTCGCTGACACATGCACGAACTGATGCTCACCGCCCCACTCTTCAGAAATAACTTCTAATTGAGAAAGCTCGGTTTTAACGCGATCTGGATCGGCAGCTTCTTTATCCATTTTATTGACTGCTACGATCAAAGGAACACCTGCTGCTTTCGCATGCTGTATGGCTTCTTTGGTTTGCGGCATTACACCATCGTCTGCAGCTACAACTAAGATAACAATATCGGTTGCGGTAGCACCACGCGCACGCATAGCCGTAAACGCAGCGTGACCAGGAGTATCTAAAAATGCAATACGGCCGGTGTCAGTTTCAACGCTGTATGCGCCAATGTGCTGAGTAATTCCGCCCGCTTCGCCATCGGCGACCTTAGCACGACGAATATAATCAAGTAATGATGTCTTACCGTGGTCAACGTGGCCCATGATCGTTACAACTGGTGCGCGACTTAACTTCTCACCGTCGCTGTTATTGGCAACTAATTCGTCTTCTAAAGCATTTTCATTAACAATTTCGTATTTATGGCCCATTTCTTCAATCACCAGCACTGCTGTTTCTTGATCAAGAACTTGGTTAATGGTCGCCATCTCACCCATTTTCATCATGGTTTTGATAACTTCCTTACTTTTTATTGCCATACGACTTGCTAATTCGCTTACGCTAATTGTCTCGCCCAGTTTTACCACTTTTTCCACTGGTGTTACGGGCTTAGTAAAGCTCTGCTTTAAGTGTTCACCAGCATTTTTCTTAGACTTTTTACGACGACGACTGCCGCGTTCAACCTGCGCGTCTTCCTCGTCTTCTGCTTCTTGTGCATAACGGTTTGAATGCAAATGAACTTCTTTTGCTTCTTCTTTTTTACGCTGTTCTTCTTCTTCCTTCCAACGGCGCTCGTTTTCTGCCGCTAGCTTGCGCGCTTCTTCAGAAGCTCTATTTGCATCTTCTTCTAATTTGCGCTGAACCTCTTCTTCTTGCTGCTTTCTGATGCGTTCTTCTTCAAGACGGCTGGCCTCAAGTGCCTGCTTTTCTTCATCGGTCAGCTTAGACTCAGACGCTTTGCGTTCTTCTGCTTCTTTTTTAGCCCTTTCAGCTCTTGCCTGACGCTCAGCTTCTTGAACTTTTCTCGCCTCTTCTGCTTTACGCTGTTTTTCTAAGGCCGCTTTTTTAGCTTCTTCTTGTGCTTTCTCTTCCGATTCCCGCTTAACGCGAGCTTCCTCTGCAAGACGAAGCGATTCTTCTTCTGCAAGACGCTTTTCTTCGATGTCGCTACGTTTGACGTAAGTGCGTTTTTTACGCACCTCGACTTTTACTGCACGAGACTTACCTAAACTAATGGTACTGGTAGTTTTGCGTTGTAAGGTCATTTTTTTAGGTGCTTGTGCGCCTGCGCCACCGTGCTGCTTGCTTAGATGATCAAGTAGCTTTTGCTTTTCATCTTCACTTACGTTGTCAGTTGCGGTTTTCTCAACACCTGAATCTTTAAATTGCTGAACTAAGCGCTCAACCGAGGTGCCGATATCGTTCGCTAACTTTTCTATGGATACTTCTGCCATGGTGTTAATCTCTCCCCTTGACCTTATTCTTCGTTAAACCAAACGATATTGCGCGCTGCCATAATTAAAGCGCCTGCTTGCTCTTCGGTCAGTTCCTCAATGTCACTGATTTCATCAGTGCCCTGCTCGGCTAAGGCTTCTAAATCGGTAATGCCGCGGCTAGCCAGTATGTATGCCACATGTCTGTCTAAACCTTCTAAATCTAATAGTTCTTGTTTTGGCTCTGATGCTTCTAATGACTCCTCATTTGCCAATGCTTGAGTGGTCAAAGCAGCTTTGGCTCTAGAGCGAAGCTCTTCAACGATGTCTTCATCTAAGCCATCAATTTCAAGTAGCTCAGATGCAGGTACGTATGCCACTTCTTCTAAAGTCGTAAAACCTTCTTCAACTAACATTAAGGCAAAATCTTCATCAATTTCCAAATGCTTAATAAATAGTTCAAGGACTTTTTCGTTTTCGGCTTGGTGCTTATTGTTCATGTCTTCAACAGTCATGACGTTTAGCTCCCAGCCAGTCAATTGACCTGCTAAACGGACGTTTTGACCATTGCGACCAATTGCTTGTGCTAGGTTGTCACTCTCTACCGCGACATCCATTGTACGGGTATCTTCATCGACGATAATAGATGCAACTTCTGCAGGCGCCATAGCGTTAATGACGTACTGAGCAGGGTTTTCGTCCCAAAGCACGATATCGACACGCTCACCACCTAACTCACTTGAAACCGCTTGAACTCTTGATCCACGCATACCTACGCAAGCACCAACAGGATCTAAGCGCTTGTCATTGGTTTTTACAGCGATTTTTGCACGGGCACCCGGGTCGCGAGCCGCCGCTTTAATTTCGAGGGTTTCTTCTGCAATTTCAGGTACTTCAAGTCTGAAAAGCTCAATCAGCATGTCTGGATGCGTACGGCTAATAAATAGCTGAGCACCACGTGCTTCGGGGCGAATGACGTATAGTAGGCCACGCACGCGGTCACCTGGACGGAATGTTTCCCGCGGCAGCATGTCGTCTCTGAAAATTACGCCTTCGGCGTTATTCCCTAAATCAACAATGACGTTATCGCGATTCACTTTTTTCACTGTACCGGTAACTAGCTCGCCAACTCTATCTTCATATTCGGCAATCATCTGGGCACGCTCGGCTTCACGAACTTTTTGCACGATGACCTGCTTTGCCGTTTGCGTGGTAATGCGGTCAAACGCTATAGAGTCGATTTGTTCCTCAACAAAGTCACCTAACTGAATATCGGGTTCATCAATCTGAGCCGCAGAAATCGTAATTTCGGCATAAGGATTTTCTTGCTCAATATCGTCAGCGGTTACCATCCATCTACGAAAGGTATCAAAATCACCCGTTTCTCTATCGATGGCGACTCTTACTTCGATATTGCCAGGATTTTTCTTTTTTGTTGCACTTGCTAAGGCAAATTCCAATGCTTCGAAGATTTTTTCTCTTGGCACTTGTTTTTCGTGCGATACAGCTTCTGCAACTAATAATATTTCTTTGCTCATATTTTCTTATTTGTTTGCCCTGCGGCCAACATCCCCATATTAGTCAAAATTAGGTACTAAATTTGCTTTGGTTACATTACTAATGGCCAACACAAAAGCTTCTCCATCTACTTCAACATGAATGTGAGTATCTGTGCTTTGTGTTAATACGCCCTTAAAGTTTCGGCGGCCATCCTGCGGTAAATTTAATTTCACGGTAATTTCTTCGCCCACAACGCTTGCGTAGTGCGCTGCCTTGAATAATGGTCTATCCATGCCCGGAGAGGACACCTCTAGGTTATACTCATTGGTGATTGGGTCTTCTACATCAAGCACCGCACTCACCTGACGACTGACGTCTGCGCAATCGTCAACATCGATACCGTTTTCACTGTCGATATAAACTCGCAAGGTAGAGTGTTTTCCAGCGCGAATAAACTCTACGCCTACCAATTCAAAGCCTATAGCCTCAACAGGTGCGCTCAACATGTCAGTCAATTTTTTTTCTAACTGAGACAAATATTTTCTCCGATTTACTCTTGTTCAAAAAACACATATAAAAAAAGGGCCTATCGCCCAATTCATATTTTTACGTAAAACCGTAAAAATAAAAAAGCCCCGGACAAGCGGAGCCTTACAAGAATTCTTTTCACCGATGCCTTGGTGGACACACTTTACATCAAAGTCATAATACCTAAATACAAAGCGCCGCTCGTCAAATAAATATGTTGGATTTCTCTATTCGAAATGCATCGTATTCATTTATGGGGCGTAGTATAACGAGTTGCCTAAATATACGCAAACCTAATTTTACCCATATGAGACTTTTATGATCTACTGAGTTGACCTTATTTCATCTGAATCGAAAAACTCCATAAGTTCACTCATTCCTTTCGCTTGATGCCCTAGCTCCTCGCTTGCCGCTGCCGCCTCTTCAACGAGAGCCGTATTTTGCTGGGTTAACATTTGCAGCGATTCTACCGCTCTATGTATTTCAGAAATACCCGTGCTCTGCTCTTCAGCCGCGGTGGAAATTTCACCCACTATGCTGCTGACATTTTCAACTTGCTTAATAATATCCTCGAGGGTTTTACCTGACTTATTTACCAAATTTGAACCTGCTTCGACTTTTGCAACACTGTCTTCAATTAAGCGTTTAATTTCTTGGGCAGCATTAGCGCTTCGTCCGGCTAGGTTGCGTACTTCTCCAGCCACGACTGCAAAGCCTCGCCCTTGCTCACCGGCGCGGGCTGCTTCTACCGCGGCGTTTAATGCCAGTAAATTTGTTTGAAACGCAATCGAATCGATCACGCTAATGATGTCGCCTATACGACTGCTTGCTTGATTAATTTCAGCCATGGCGCTTACCGCCTCATGTACAACCTTTCCACCTAATTGCGCTTGTGCTTTAGCATCTGCAGCAATTTTATTGGCATGCCCAGCATTTTCCGAAGTGTGCCTGACCGTTGAGGTTATTTCATCCATGCTGGCGGCAGTTTGTTCAAGATTACTCGCTTGCTGCTCTGTGCGCGCGCTTAAGCTGCTATTTCCGCTAGCAATATCTTCTGCGCCAACTCTAACCGTAGAGGCAGCCGTTTTTATTTCTCTCACGACTTCATTAAGCTTTGCCACAGTCGCATTAGTGTTTGTTTTTAAGGTATTAAAACGTCCCGGAAAATCGGCAGAAATAGTAGTGTCTAGTCTGCCTTTTGACAGCGCTTGTAAAACATTTTCAGTCTCACTGAACACTTCAGCAATCGCGCCAATCGATATATTTAAGTTTAATTTTATTTCATTTAATTGGCCAGGCAGCTCTGATTTAACCCGGGCATCTAGCTGCCCTTGCGCCACTGAAGCCATCACCGAATCAACTTCATCTAATGCACTGTCTATTGATGTCATAGCCATGTCAGCCTGTTCAGCGAGTTTTGCATACTCACCTACTAATAGACCATTCGCACGGTGCTTAAAGTTACCCTTGCTCATCGCCACCATTAAGCTTCTGATATTTGAAATAGACTCAGAAATTGCTTCTGCCGAGCTATTCACCCCTTCTTTTAGAAACCCTAATTGTCCTTTCATGTCAGCAGTGATTTTTTGTTTGAAGTCACCTTTTGCGAGAGCGTTTACCACTCTATTAACCTCTTTTATTGAATCACCCATCGCGCCAGCCGACACATTCACACCATTTTTAAGGATGAGTAGATCTCCTTTAAAATCGGCTTCTACTCTATGACCAAAATCACCAATAGCCATGGAGCTCACCACAGCATTTGTTTCTTTTATTGACGCTTCTAGTTTTTCAAGTAGGGTATTTAAACTCTTCGCCGACTGCCCTATTTCGTCATCGCGGATAATGTCTACACGTTTTGAAAACTGAGTGTTCAGTGCGATGTCTGCAATTGACTTTCTCATGTCCTCTACGGGCTTGATAATGCGAGTGCTGACAAGCATAGCTACATACACGATGGCGGCAAGTACTATGGCGCACAATACCAATATCACCCAGCGCAAATTCGACACAGCCGCATAAGCTTCACTACTTTCTATTTCTGCAATCATTACCCAGTCTAAGGAGCCAAACTTTACTGGAATATAACCAGACAAAACGCTCTCACCTTTATAGTTTTTCGTTTCCAGGGTCCCTGAAGAACCTTTCAAGCCAAGTTCTATTGCTTCGCTATTCACTAAGCGATTATTACGAAACGAAGCATCTACACTATATTCGTCTGGAAACTTATGAGAATCAGACCGCATAAGCTTGTCGTTACCGACTAAATATGACTCGCCCGTCAGCCCTAGCCCACGACGCTCTGACATCACTGTTGAAATTGCATCAAGAGGCATCTGAAATATCAAAGAGCCGACTCTGTTATTACCGTCAAATATCGGAGAAGCTATAAAGCTCGCGGGAGCTTCGTATGACGGTGTATATTGTGCGTAGTCTAAAAGCACATAATCAGATGAGTTTGCGAGTGATAGTGATGATTGAAATGCTTGACCTAAACCACTTCCAGCATAAGCACCGCTAATTAAATTTGTTGCGTAATCTAATTCTTTATACACCGAGTAGACTACTCTTCCTTTTGTATCGACTAAAAATATGTCGTAATACCCGAATCGCTCCAAATATTCTTTGAACGTGTTGTGAATAAGTAGATGCGCTTGGTCATAATCCGTGTTTAGGCTAGATTTAAACATTTCATGTTTACTGCCAAGTGGCGATGCGTTCGCCTGTATATAAGCATGCTGTAATACAACGGCCTCATCACTCAAGCGGTTTAAAAGAGCTTGCGTATCGATATTTTTCCCATCATTCACTGATTGATATTGCGGCAAAAATTGTGAGTTATAGTAATTTGACAGCTCATTTCGAAGACGGCTGATCTTAGCAGCTTTCAGATTCGCGTCAGGGTCGGTGGTTTCTGCAACAACACTATCAAACGCTTTGATAATACTGTTGAGGTTGCTTACTAGATTGGGGTCGTCTGACGCGGTCAATACTTGATTAACAATGGTATTTCCGTACTCTTCAATCGCCACGACTTTGTTATATTTTAATGCCTCTAAATTTTGCGTCAGCTTATTCGTTGCCATGCTTGAAATTAACCACAAGGCAATCACACTGACCAGCAGCATTGGGATTAAACCCACAGCCAAAAACGTCTGTGCTAATCGACGTTTTAACGTGTTTTTTTACCAAATATACGATTAAAATTTGTGTCTTTTAAAGTTTGCAACATGTGGCTTGAGTCCAATTCATAGTGTTAGCTTTGTGTTCGTCATATTGAATCGAATAATATTGCGAGCACACTTAAAGACGTTATCGACTGGATAAAGGATAAATTTACATATTTAACCCCAACTCGGGATAAGAAATCGTGCATGCCTATAAAAAGTATTAATTTTTTTATACTTTATTATTCGGTAACAATATTAGCGTGAAGGACAAGGCGCAAAAGTCACATAATGGCGATTTTATTGCTTGCTTTTGCAACGCAGAATTCTTGCTGTTAGCAAAAGCTTAGAAAGCTATTACAGAAAGCCTCACGAAGATTTGACAATACATGCTGGAGACTTCGCGTGCTGACTAGTTTAAAGGCAAATATATTAGGATTTCTGTACCCGTTGGGGAATAGAGATGGTTGTTTCTTTCTTGCTCGCTTTGCTCCGTTTTTGGTCCGCTTAAACAAATTTCTTGTTGTGGCGGATTATCTGTTTCAGCACTACTTTTGAGCAATATCTCTCCATTATGTATTTCGACAACCCTCTGACAAATCGCTAAGCCAAGGCCATAATGATTCACTTTACTTTGGCTAAGTTGTTCAGGCACCCGAAAAAATGGCTTGAAAACTTCCTGATGATATTGCTTTGGGATACCTAAACCATCGTCACGTATGCTCAAAACAAGGCGCGTTTTAGAATGGCGTAAGCTTATATTGACCTTAGTTTGTGCATGATCCATTGCATTTGAAATTAAATTGTTGAGCATCAATTTTAAATACATTAGGTTCCCTTGTATTTTGTACTGTCTGCCCTTCTCTATATGAAACTCGACTTGTTTTAGGTCTGACCATTTTTGAGAAACACCAATCATTTCATTTATTACTTTGTCGAATGCGATTTCATTTTTCTGAACTGAATATAGGCTCATATCTAATTTGGTATATTGCAGCATCATATTAACCAGTTGAATCATCTCATCGGTGTCTTCGCTTAACCTTGTTAGGTGGGTATCCGATAATGAGCTGGGGTCGTCTTGAATAGTATCAATTCCGAATCTCAATCTAGCCAGAGAAGTTTTTAAATCATGAGAAACCCCACCACTGAGCAGTTTTACATCATCTAACAATGTTTGAATGCGACTTGCCATACTGTTAAACGCTATTTCAACATCGCGGATGCCGGCGACATTGCCAACATCTAACCTTGTATCTAGTTTGCCGGTCCCAAACGAGGCAGAGGCTCGTTGGATTAAATATAAACGCTTCGCAATGGGGTAAACCCATAGAGTAAGTAAGAAAGACAAGGCGAGGTAAAATAGAATGGTGAGTGCCAGTTGTCCGAGTGCGTCATCTTCTTTGAACAAAGTACCAGAGTAAACCTGTAATACTTGCTCTGAAGAGGCAATATAATATGAAAAGCTTGGCCCATTTTTACTTTCAAGCAGCAAAGCTTCACCAGCCTTGAGTCTTTGCAATAAAGAAATGGGTAAAGCAATATCATCTAAATTGACTAACTTAAGAGATATATCCTTATTTGCTTCCCATTGCTCAATAAGGTCGTCGTTATCAGGGGCATCACTAAGCCTATCAGCAATGGCCTGACCGCTTAATTGAAGTAACGAAACCTTTTTTTGTATCTCATTGCTCGGCGGCGCAAGCAGGTGATGATATGAGTAGTCAATAAGCCAACCAATAGAAACTGAAGAAATAATCACGGCAAGAATAAGTGAGAAGGTGATGGTTTTCACTGCCAAGCATCCGGTACTAATTTGTAGCCTTTGCCCCACACAGTGACAATTTTTTTCGGATGTTTAGGATCATCCGCTAACTTTTTGCGTAGCCTTGATACTTTTAAGTCGACCGAGCGATCGAAGCCGTCGTAATCAAACCCTCTTAACACTTTAGTCAAGTCGTCTCTGGTCACCGTTATACCCGCCTGCTTGGCGAGCAACCACAGCATATCAAACTCACCGCTGCTCAAATCAATGGCCTCTCCCCTAAGCATGGTTGTGCGTGAGGAAGCTTTGAGATAGAGGTTACCCAATCTCATGGATTCAGTATTGTCTAAATCGGTCTGAAGCTTAATCTTTGATTGATGACGAAGCTGAGTATTAATTCGCGCCAGTAATACCTTTGCTCGAACCGGTTTACTTAGGTAGTCATCTGCTCCAATATCTAAAGCAAGGACCTCATCCAATTCGGTATCACGTGCAGTGAGCATGATTATGCGCCCCTTATACAATGGCCGAAGTTGCTTACACACTTCAATGCCGTCTAAACCGGGTAACATCCCGTCTAGGATCAGCAGATCTGGCAACAGACTCAGCGTTAGCGCGACCGCTTCATCGCCCCTAAAACATTGCTCAACATGAAAATTTTTTGCTACTAAATAATCCTTTATCCAATCAGACAAGGACTGATCATCCTCAACTAGCAGTATCCTACCTGCAGCTAGTGCGGCGTTTGTTTTGTCAGTCATCGTTTTTGCCAGCCATTGTTAAAAGAGCCTCCATGCCAAACGTTTTTTGTTGGGTACCTTATAAACCCAAGATAGCGTAAGCGTCGTTGATGCTAACACAATATCACTTGCCTCACGGCTACGAAGCTCGAAGGTAAGGTCTTTATCAGTTTCAAATTCTTGAGAAAAGCTACCTACTGATTCCTTTGACCAACATTGCATTGGACGACTATTTGTTTTTATAAACAAACAGTAGTCACCAGAGACAGGGGCGCTCCAATCAAAATCGAGTGTCAAATAGCAAGTTTGTCCTTGATAGAGAGAAACGCATTCTTTTGGTTTTGTTGTTAAACTATAGGCAGGTTCTTTTGCCATTATTGGCTTGCTCAGTAACCCGAGTAGAGCAGCTAACACAAGCAAAGGCGAACCTTTTAGCAGATATAGGTTATCACCTAGCAGTAAAGGTCGTTTTTTAAAAAACATACATAATACCTACGCTTGCATATGTCTGGCCCCGTTTATCTACAAACGGACTGTCAAATATTGCATCTGACACAAGCGTTTGCCCAAGACTTGCTTCAAACACCCAATCTCTATTGAGCGCATATGAAGCGCCTACTTCAAACTCCAGAACAACGCCTTGCCCTGCTTTATAATTAGGGAATTCTGGTCTTTCTGGGATGAAAAAGAACGTGCTATAGCGATTATCCATAATGTCGGCACTAAAATAGCTGGCGCCGGTGATGGCATGAATATTCCAGTTTCTAATTTGCCAGTTTTTGACATACCAAGAGCCTAGGTAAAAGCCATCGTCATCCGAATTGATGCTTACCGGGGATGCAATCATCCTAAATACACCATTGTCAGAATAATGTGTGGCGCGTAAACCAAATCTGAAATCGGCGACACTGGCTGTTCTGCCGATTTCAATGCCACTTAAACCCAGATGCACTATTGCATCAAACTCCCAATCACCGTAATCGTAAAAATTGTAGCCTACGCCGTTTCCCCGAGTACCAAAATTACCAAAGTTCATAAAGATGCCATTGTCCCACTTTATTCCAAAGCGCAGGGTCAGCGGCTGTGAGTCTGTTTCGAATGTATCCCGAGAATTAAAAAGAGGCGTATACGCTCTGGCAACGGCACCTATTTCAAAAAAGCTATACGCTTGAGATTCGTTTTGGGGAGCTAGAGTACTTTCATTTTCACTCGCACTTAGATTTTTTGCACTGAGTGCTAAAAACAAAACGTAAGCACACAGGGTTATTTTTTTTATGGTCATTGAATGATTATTCATTAAGCTTTGATTGATCTCCATAATATGGATTTTTCAAGATGGGTGTTGTATCAAATTGTATCTTCAATAGTAATCAATTTTTTTCGCTGTGGGAGACCTAATTTGCAATTCTCAGTAATGAATAAAGCGTCATTTCTTGGAGTATTAAACAGTTGCAGCTTAAGCGTGATGTTGTTGCAATGGAAATCGGCATTGGATGTCATTAGATCTTGTAGATATTTGGATGAAGCTAGATACGTGAGCGCTAATAATTTTTTTAAAGTACTCAAACACAAAAAAGCCTTGGCATTGCCAAGGCTTTGAATGTGGTTGCGGGAGCTGGATTTGAACCAACGACCTTCGGGTTATGAGCCCGACGAGCTACCAGACTGCTCCATCCCGCGTCCGAAACTGGTGTTCAGCTAGTTGCTGAAGAGGTGCGTATTATACATACGCTTTGATGCGTTGCAAGCACCATTTTGTCTTAATATTGAAATAACAAAGATATGTCGTTTTTTCAGACTAAACCCGCAGTTTATTTAAACATTTCCATTTTTTTTGCCAATTCAAAATCTAGCTCACTGATACCATCTACGTCGTGCGTCACTAATTTTACGTCGACTTTATTATAGACATTGAACCATTCTGGATGATGTTTCAGTTTTTCAGACCATATTGCGATCTGACTCATCCAACCAAAAGCCCGAATAAAGCTCTTAAACTTAAATGTTTTGCTTAACTTACCGTCTTCAATTACCCATGGGGTGTCGGTGGCAATTTCATTTAAATCGTCTAATGCTTTTGCAATTTCTGCTTGTTCCAAGCGTTTAGGCATTTGCAGTATCCTTTAATGTATAAGCAATAAAAACAAAGCCCCTATTCAGGGGCTTTGTCACTTAAGTTATGTATGTTGAGATTAAGACCTAGAATTCAACCGCTAATCTAACATATAACTGACGTCCTCTAGGGTCATGAACCTTAGAGTCAAATCCGCTGTTAGTAAATACCTGTGGAGGATTTTCGTCGGTTAAGTTGATACCACCAAAGGTAAGAACATAGCTAGTTTGTGTGTCTAGTACCGTTCCTAAGTCAACCGTTACTTGAGCATCGTATGTCACATGGCTATCGACTTCTAAAAAGCCATTTCCACTTGGATCAGCGTTTTGATCGTCGTCGTAAGCACTAACATAACGCGCAAACAAGTTAGCACCATATGCTCCATTACTCCAACCTAAACCAAGGTTAGCACGCAACTCTGGCGAGGATACACCAATGTTAGTGAAGTTACGACGACCCGCGCCATCAATAGGGCCGGCTTGTGGATCAACAAGATCATATTTGGTGATATACGTAGCAGACAAATTAGGAACAAAAGTACCTATCTCAGTTTCTAATTTATAGCTAGTAACAATATCGAAACCAGCCGTACTTAACGAACTTGCATTCACATAAGTATTGTTCACCTGAACCAGCGGACCAGTTAAAGGATTACCCGCTCTGACGATTCTGCTTGGGTCACTTGGGTCAAGATCCAAGATTGCCTGAGCACTTTCTTGAATGATCAAGTCTTCAAAATCAAAGTTCCAATAATCAAGTTCAATTGATAAATCATCGATCGGTTCAAAAGAGAAACCAATGTTGTAAGCTTCAGATTGCTCTGGAGTTAAGTTTTCGTTACCTGCTGTTCTAACTGCAGCAAACGCATTCGCGCCAATTAGTGGATCTCTTAATTGCTGCAATGATGTTGCACCACCGTTTCGCATGAATACTGAAGGTGCTCTAAACGAAGTTGAAATTGAACCTCTTAACGACAAATCGTCAGTAGCACGGTAGTTAAATGCTAACTTTGGATCAAAGGTATCACCGATAACACCGCCGTAGTCTTCATAACGCAATGCGATTTGCACGTCTAAGTCATCAGTAACTGGCAAAGCAATCTCTGCGAATGCAGCCCATACGTCTAAACTGTCGTCAAAATCAGGGTTACCGATAACAAATGTAAATGAGTCTTGGTTTGATAGGGCATCGTAATCTTGCGATAAGCCCTCATCACGATATTGCATGCCGACTGCCATAGCCGCAACACCGCCGTCCATTTCAAATACATCAAACGAGGCAAAACCTTCCAAGACTTCTAGCGTGGCGCGTGAATCAATCTGCTGTAGACCAGAGAATGAATCAATCACGTTTTGGCTGTTTGGCGCGGAAGTATAGCTAGTAGAGAAGGGGTTAAAGTATTCACAGTTGCCTTGACCAGGTGTACCGTTAACTGGATCACAGCCTTGACCGCCTAAACCATTCAGGGCCAGAGTAAATTCTGTTCGAATTACGTCTTCAACTGAAAAGTAGAAATCATTAACGCCGTTGGTATAGCTAATTTCCCAAAAACCATCTTCTAACTCGCCTTGAAGTGACGTGCTAAATCGGAATGTATCAGACTCAGTGTTGGCTGGATCCGCTTCAAAACCGTTACCCTCTGCTCTACCGAAGAACACTACGGCTTGGCCAAATGGGTTGTTAGGATGTGCAGCAGGCACTAATGGGCCTGTCAAAATCGGGAAGCTCGGCGCGCCGCCGCGCTCTGCACGGTTACGAGCATAGCTAATTTCGGTAGACCAAGTCATCGAATCAGATATTTCATAATTTGCGTTGAAAAAAGCGTTCAGGCGAGTCTCGTCGGGAACATATGAGTAGCCTGGACCGAAGTCAAAACCACATAGCCCGATGTCTAGACCAGGCACCGTTCCGGTGGGTGCTAGCAACTGCGGGAAACCACCAAAAGCAGAACAGCCTGGGTCAATAATGGGTGTGCCTGCTAGTGGACCAGCAGTGAAGAAAAATGAACCTGGATTACCTAGTGCACTCGTATCGTCCTGTGGACGAGACAAACGACGATCTGATAAGAACAGCGGTGAACGATTTGTATAGCTGACAGCGGCCATGATATTGCCTTTATCAGACGTTGCTCCCCAAAGACCTTGTAAAATATATTCTTTGTTGTTGCCGTGCGCACCGTCTTGATAATCGGCCGTAATTTTTGCGCCTTCATAGTTACGTTTAGTAATAAAGTTAACAACACCAGCTACAGCATCAGAGCCATAAAGAGCTGAGGCGCCGTCTTTAACGATTTCCATGCGGTCAATCGCTATCATCGGCACAAGTGAACTAGTATCGACGAAGTTTAAACCTTCGTTAGTTGGCTGTGCGTTGACAACTTGGCGCTTGTTGTTTAACAGGACTAGGGTAGAAGCTACACCCAAACCTCTTAAGTTAATGTTTGAGGTACCCGCAGTAGCATTTTGTGTAAATGCGTCAGGTGAGTTCTCAGAGCCAGTATTAATTGTTAGCGTTTGTGTGATATCTGCAATGTTTTTTGCGCCGATAGTTTCAATCGCTACACTATCAACCACTTGCAGTGGAGAAGGTGACTCGAAGTTTTCACTTCGCCTTACGAAACTACCCGTTACTAATATAAGCTCTACTTCGCTCGCTTCGTTTTCGTCAGCCGACTGCGCCAACGCTACCGATGGTAAAGTCATAAGCTGGGCCGCAACGAAAGCAGCAACAGCAGTTTTTTTGCCAGTAAACTTCATAAATCATCCCCTAAAATGGAAGAGCACCACTTAAAATTTGTGGCGTTATTATTGTACAGATGTATTACATCTACGCCCTATAGTAGGAAATGATCAAGGGTTTGTAAATTTTTTGTTAGTTATATGTGATTATTTTATAAAAAGATGGTCGGACCAGTATTCCAAAATACCTATATTTATGCTGGATTTTCTATCAGCAACATTAAAAACTCAC
The DNA here is from genome assembly GCF_041380235.1 of Glaciecola sp. SC05. Classification (NCBI taxonomy): domain Bacteria; kingdom Pseudomonadati; phylum Pseudomonadota; class Gammaproteobacteria; order Alteromonadales; family Alteromonadaceae; genus Glaciecola; species Glaciecola sp. SC05. Next base: position 35,047 of record NZ_JBGIYY010000009.1, on the reverse strand, counting down.
CTACCAAAGCAGGTTTATCACGGCCCTCAATTTCTACATGGGTCGCAAAACGATGCAACTTACCGGTAGGTTTTTGTTCAATTTCAGTAAGCGAAAATCCAAATCGAATTTTGTCGTCTACTCTAACCGATTCTAAATAACGTAAACCATCGATCCCGTAATTAAGCATGGTATATCGACTGGCATCAATCGAAACGCATTTTGCAAACATCTGCGGCATGAGAGCGGCCGTCAAAAAGCCGTGAGCAATAGTTGTCCTAAACGGACTTTCAGTAGCGCACCTTTGTTGATCCAAATGGATCCATTGAAAGTCACCAGTTACGTCTGCAAAGTCATTCACTATTTTTTGCGTGACTTGAAACCAGTCTGGCGTGGACATAGCGGTTCCGATGGATAATTGAGCAATATTCATATTAATCCTAATTTATTACTGCTTTTAATTGAAATCCTCTTATACTATTAACCATAGTGATACTTCAATTGAATATTTTGATAACAATATATTGAAGTTATGAATGCAACTTATTGGAGACAACAATGAACTTACACCGCATTGATTTAAATCTTTTTGCTGTGTTCGATGCGATCTATACAGCTGGTAGCCTCACCAAAGCGGCCGATGTCCTATGTATTACGCAGCCCGCTGTGAGTAATTCACTGGCGCGTTTACGCGAAATGCTCAATGATCCTCTGTTTGTTAGAACAGGTCATTCCATGACCCCTACTCCAGTCGCACAGAATATCATTGTACCGGCACGAGAGGCTCTTGGTCTGCTTAGAAAAAGTGTTCAACAAAGTCATATATTTGAACCTGAAAGCTCAACAAAAGCTTTTCATTTTTCGAGCCGAGACCTACTAGAAGTAAGCATCATGCCAAGACTCATGGCGCGACTGCAGAACTTATCGCCCAACATTACGCTAACCAATTATGAAATCGCTAGAACAAGTGTAGTGTCTGCCATGGCCAGTGGAAGTTTGGACTTTTTTGCCGATGCTTCGACATTTACTGACCCGCATTTAAAAAAGCAAGCAATAGCGCAAGATAGATTCGTTGTATTAGCCAGAAAGAATCATCCGTTACTGCAGCAAGGCTTAAGTTTGTCGACCTTTTTAAAGCTAGGTCATATTAATGTTTCACATCGACGCAGAGGCGCCGGTCCGGTAGATATTGCGTTAGATAAAATCGGTGAGAAACGTAAAGTGGTAATGCGCAGCCAACATTTCTTAACCGTGCCGTCTGCCGTCGTTAAAACCGATCTTATCGCCTGTATCCCTTATCACTTAGCTAAACATTATGATTTGGCAATGTATGAAATACCCTTTGATATTCCGCCAATTGAATATTACTTGTATTGGCATTTGAGTGCGGATCATGACAGCGCTCATCAGTGGATGCGCAACCAAATTGCTGAGGTCGCAAAAACCTATAATCCGCATGAGTAAATTGAGAAGCGTCAGAATTGACCTCTGACTTTAGGTATATCTTTTTACACCATATTATGACCTATGAGATTGCTCAATAGCGCGATAAGCATACACTTCGCGGGTTGTTATTAATCCTTAAAAGGTCATTTACCATGATGAAATTAAAAACCATAGTTGTAGCGTCAATTTGTGCGAGTTCTGTCTTGAGCTTTAATGCAAATGCGAGTGTTGAAGCCGCATTGGCGAATATATGTAATATTGTTCAAAGTGATGATAAGTCAGAATTGCGTAAAAAAATGCGCGATGTACAGTCAAATTACGCATTGAAACTAGGCGATTACTACGACGGCATTACTTGCAATGGCAATAGCCTGATCCGGACTGCACTGTTAAGTAATGCCGTCGAATCGGGCACATTGTTGGTGAAAAAAATGCCTAAGTCGAAGTTAGCCGAGCCCGAGAAAGACGGTATCGCACTCACCGACTGGATTGCTAATAATGGCTTGGACGGAACTGAGATAGCAGCAGTAGTAAAAGCGCGCATGTAATTTAAGGACAAGGTTGTCGCGCTAAGCTAAATGAAACTTGCGAATATGCGCGATGACTTCCGGAATTTTCTGATGATGCAACCAATGGTCTGCATCATCAAATTTCACTAAACTTAGCTCCTCAATCCACTGCTCCATACCGTTCAACACCTCTGGTACAAAAGCCGTATCCTTCATTCCCCATAGCACTTGAGTAGGCACCTTAATTTCAATATTCGGTAGCTTTACGTCCGAGTTAGCTCTTAGGCGTTGAGTGACTAACTGCGGCATATTTTTGTAGTAGGCAAACGCTTGTTTCATTGTGTGTGGGTTTGACCACTGATTTACATACGCACTTTGCTGCTCTGTGGTAAGCCTTTTATAAAAACCACCATAAAGGCGTTTAAGCATCTTATGCTCATCTGCACTAGTAATGCTAAATGCATCTTCACTGATTAAATCAGTAATGTAATCACTGTTAGCCTGTTGCCGAGGATTATTTGCCATCTCGCGAGTAAATCCGGTGGGGTGTGCTGCATTCAGAATACTTAGTTTTGCAAACAAATCCCTATAAAAGGCAACTAAAGGCCAGGCAATAACCCCTCCCCAATCATGCGCAACTAAATGTACCGGTCGACCACCACTTACATGTTTTACAAATTCGGCCATCGTCTCGACTAAATGTGCAATCGTGTAATCTTTGTCACTTGGATATCCTGAAGAGCCATTGTAACCCGGTAAATCTGGCGCGATAACTTCAAAATCACCTGATAAGCTTTCTAAATATGCTTGCCAGCTCCAGCTATTTTCAGGAAAACCATGCAGCATGATCAATAATGGCTGTGAGGCTTGATCCTCTGACTGCTTGAAGACCGACAGATATTGTACGGAAGTTGTCGATAGCTCTGCGATGTTAGTTTTTATCATAAGTAGCCTTTAGGTGTGCTTGGCACAAAACGGTCAAATCCCATTGAGTAATAGTAGAGCATTGCGTTAGCTAGCAACATTTTTGCATATAAAAAAACCGGAAAGAGTCAGCAAAAATGTCTCGTTCCGCTTTTTTAATTAGATAGTAGCTTAGTAAGTCACTTTAATAACTAAGCTTATTTGCCTGCTGAAAACAATGCTTCTTCCATTTGCATTAGGTTTTCGCTGCCAGAATTGATTGCTGAAACTAACGAGCGTGTGCGCGATAACATACGATCAAAGTAAAACTTGGCAGTCATCAACTTCGCGCGATAAAAATCGGTCTCACTGGTGCCTTCATCCAGCTTTTGTTGGGCAGTAACGGCCATTTGCAACCAGAAATACCCAACTGTGATATATCCTGCATACATCAAATAATCAACTGATGCAGCGCCTATTTCATCAGGGTTGGTTTTCGCTAACTGGGCGATATCCGTGCTAATTTGAATCCACTCATCTACATGAGAATCGATAGAGTTAGCCCACGCATTAAACTGCGATTGACCTCTTAAATCGGCACAATATGTCTTTATTTCAGTAGCAAATACTTTTAGCAATTCGCCATTTGAACCAATGATTTTACGCGCTAATAAATCGATAGCTTGGATACCTGTAGTACCCTCGTACATGGTGCAAATACGCGTATCGCGCGCAAGTTGCTCCATGCCCCACTCTTTGATGTAGCCATGTCCACCGTATATTTGCATTCCGTAACTGGTCGCTTCTTGGGCGGTTTCAGTTAAAAACGCTTTTACGATTGGCGTTAATAGCGCAAGTTTTGCTTCTGCCAGTTTTTTCGCTTCTTCATCTTCTGAATAAAGAGTGGTATCTACCATTTTCATGCAGTATACCGCCATCGCGCGTTTGCCCTCAGCCAGTGACTTTTGGGTCAGCAGCATACGACGCACATCAGGATGCACAATGATAGGGTCCGCTGGGCCTTCTGGGTTCTTTTTGCCGGTCATTGAACGGAATTGAAGACGGTCTTTTGCGTAGGCTAGCGCACCTTGATATGCCGCTTCAGTTGCCGACAAACCTTCCATACCTGTGCCTATGCGGGCAATGTTCATGAACGTAAACATACATGCCAAACCACGATTGGGTTCGCCTACTAAGAAACCATTTGCCTCATCAAAATTCATAACACAAGTAGCGCTGCCTTTAATGCCCATTTTGTGTTCAAGCGAGCCGCATTTTACTGTGTTTCGGTCACCAATATTACCTTGGCCATCAACGTTGAACTTAGGTACTAAGAATAGTGAAATACCTTTGGTTCCCGCGGGTGCATCAGGTAAACGAGCGAGCACTAAATGTATGATGTTGTCAGACATGTCATGCTCACCTGCAGAGATGAAAATCTTTGTTCCGCTAAGTTTGTATGAGCCATCCTCAGTAGGTTCAGCGCGACATTTAAGCATGCCTAAGTCTGATCCACAGTGTGGTTCAGTTAAGCACATGGTGCCTGTCCATGAACCTTCAATCAGCTTCGTAAGATAGATCTCTTGCTGCTCAGGTGTACCATTTGCTTTCAGAGTTTCCATGCAGCCTTGACTTAATCCCGGATACATCGCCCAAGAGTGATTAGCGCCTGAAAACCATTCTGCCATGGTGGTGGCAAGCGAGTAAGGTAAGCCTTGACCACCAAACTCAACTGGGTGTGCCATCGATGGCCAACCGCCGTCTACGTATTGACGATAAGCTTCTTTAAAGCCAGTTGGCGTGGTAACAACGCCGTCGTTAATTGTACAGCCTTCGTCATCGCCGACTTGATTGAGCGGAGCAAGCACGTTTTCAGCAAACTTAGCGGCCTCGCCATATATTGCTCTGATTAAGTCGTCGGTTGCATCTTCAAACCCAAGGTCTTGGTAATGCGCTTCCATATTTAATAGTTCTTGGGTGACAAATAATGTGTCGCGCTGTGTAGCTTTATAATTTTCCATCGTCGGTACTCGCTTTATTTATTCAATGAGGCAAATGTTTTATTTTGCTCAACTAATTCGATTAATAAATTTGAAGGGGTGAACCAATGCTTACCATATTCGCCTAGTGACGATTGATAATGGCGCATGCGCTCGAGGATGTGACTCAGACCGGTTTCATCTGCATACTGCATTGGACCGCCTCTGAAAACCGGGAAACCATAGCCATAGACGTAAATTACATCAATGTCGCTGGCACGCTGTGCAATCTTCTCTTGTAAAATATCCGCACCCTCATTAATAAGAGGATAGATGCAGCGTTCTAAAATTTCTTGGTCGCTTATTTGACGTTGCTCAATGCCAAGTTCTTTGGCTTTGCGCGCGGCTATTTCAATAACTTCTGGATCAGAGATGGGTTTGCGATCCCCTGGCTCATATAAATAAGCACCCTTGCCTACTTTTAAGCCGACTCTGCCCGCCTCGACCAAAACATCTGCGACGACGCAATAGCTAGGATCATGTTCAATAAAGGCTTTGCGCGACTGTCGCACGAAGTAACCGATATCAAGGCCTGCCATATCGCCCATAGTAAACGGACCCATAGGCATACCGAGCTGCATTATCACGCGGTCAACTTGCTCTGGTGTGGCGCCCTCTAGCATTAAACGATTTGCTTCGCGGCCATACACCTCAATCATTCGGTTACCAACAAAACCAAAACACACACCGACTAACACGCCGACTTTACGAATCGTCTTAGCCAGCTTCATACATGTTTTAATCACATCATCTGAAGTTTGCTCAGCACGCACAATTTCAAGCAACTTCATGACGTTTGCAGGGGAGAAGAAATGTAGACCAATAACATCGCTTGGACGTGAGGTGCATTCAGCAATTTCATTAATATCTAGGGTAGAGGTATTCGACGCTAAAATCGCGCCTGGTTTACAGACTTTGTCTAAGGCTGTAAACACTTCTTTTTTCACCGACATTTTTTCAAATACCGCTTCTATTACTAGGTCTACATCAGATAGATCTTGATAATCTGTTGCGCCCGTTAGCAAGGCCATGCGCTGCTCAACTTGTTCTTGTGTGAGCTTGCCTTTTTTCGCGGAGTTTTCATAGTTGCGACGAATTAATGCCAAGCCTTTATCAAGCGCTTCTTGCTTAATTTCTAACATTGTTACCGGAATCCCGGCATTCGCGAAATTCATAGCAATCCCGCCACCCATAGTACCCGCACCGATAATGGCGACTTTTTTGATATCACGAAGCTGGGCTTCTTTGTTTAAACCGGGTACATGTCCAGCTGCACGCTCAGCGAAGAAAAAATGCTGTTGAGCGCGCGCTTGAGGGGTCTTCATGCACTGCATGAACAAGTTAGCTTCTTCATCTAAGCCCTCTGCAAATGGCAACTGATAGGCAGCCTTTACTGCTTCAACACACATTGCGGGTGCAAAAAAGCCTTTTGTTTTTGCTTTGACTTGTTCAGCATAGCCTGCAAACAATGCAGGTGTGTCACCGTCAAAAGATAAGTTAACCGCTGACACAGGACGCGGGCCTTGCGCAATGGCTTTTTTGGTAAAAGCAAAAACCGCGTCATATAGCTCAGCCGCTGAACCCACTATTTCATCAAATACGCCGGGGAGCGCAGTAACTGGGGTTGGCGCGCCGCTTACGATCATATCTAACGCGGTTTTTGCATCCGCTAAGCGCGGCAGACGTTGAGTACCGCCAGCACCCGGTAAAATCCCTAAATGCACTTCAGGCAAGCCGACTTTATTACCGGCAAAGCTCAAACGATAGTGGCACGATAACGCTAACTCCAAACCACCGCCAAATGCACTGCCATTCACCGCAGCAATCACTGGCTTAACCGAACTTTCAATGTGGTTTAAAACTTGCGGCAAACCTGGCTCTAAGTTACCACCTGCAAATTCACTGATATCAGCACCGGCACTAAACAGAGCCAGCTCACTAGAAATTACAATCGCTGCAACATCTGGATTAGCAAGTGCTGCATCCATTGCCAGCATTAATCCTTGCCTTACGGCTCTAGACAATGCATTCACTGGTGCGTTATTTACTTTGATAAGCGCAACATCGCCTATCTGCTCAACCGCTACACATTTACTATCTATTTGCATGGATAAACCTTTTGCTAGTATGACTATTAACACTAGGTTAACGGAATCGCATATATCATCCCAATTTATTGATTTAATAATAATGAATAACAATTGATAATAAACTGGCTGTAAACGATGTTAAAACATAGCGTTAACTAATACTGCAATGTCAATCTAATGAATTGTTTGTTTTCTGCCTATCCCGATATACTGTAAAAAAAATGTTAATTAATCGTAAATATGAAGATACTCAAAACACCATTATCGCGATTTAAACAATTGCCAGGATACAGCTTTCAAGCACACTACATCGATGTAGGCGACACTGCACAAACATTGATGATGCACTATGTCGATTATGGCGCGACAGACGCCCCAATTATATTGATGCTGCATGGGCAGCCGTCATGGAGCTATCTGTATCGTAAAATGATTTGTGAAGCAGAAGCGAATGGATTTAGAGTGCTAGCGCCTGATTTAATCGGCTTTGGCAAGTCTGATAAATTTGATTCACAAGAACCATATACCTATGCAAACCATTTAACTTGGCTTGAACGTTTTTTCTTAGGCACCGGTATGAACAATGTCAACCTAATTTGTCAAGATTGGGGTGGACTATTGGGCTTGAGGTTAGTCGCAAAGTATCCTGATAAATTTGCAGCAGTCGTGGCAGCAAACACAATGTTGCCAACCGGTGATCAGCATCCTGGCGAAGATTTTTTAAAATGGCAGCGCTTTTCTCAAGAAGTGCCAGATTTTCCAGTTGGCAAAGTCATTCAACGAGCCACCGTAAACGAATTAATTCAAGAGGTGGAAGATGCTTATGATGCGCCCTTTCCAACTGAAGAGTATAAATGTGCGGTAAGAAAATTTCCGATGTTAGTGCCGATTTCACCCGATGATCCGGAGTCGGCGAATAATCGTCAGGCTTGGCAGTCTTTGGCTAAGTTCAACAAGCCTTTTTTAACGGCATTCAGTGACAGTGACCCAATTACTGCTGGTGGCGATAAAATAATGCAAAAATTGATTCCGGGCTGCTTTAACCAGCCCCATGTAACCCTCAAAGGCGGTGGTCACTTTCTTCAAGAAGATCTTGGCGACCAGCTAATCGAAACCGCAATATCACTTTTTAGAGGCAATATTTAATATGGATACACTACTCGATTTTTCAGACTCCGTGGGGATCATTACCGGCGCTGGCGGCGGTTTTGGCAGAGCGCTAGCCATTGCTTTAAATGCAAGGGGCGCAAAGCTTGTATTAACCGATATTAATCAGCAGGCACTTGATGAAACCGCTGCACTGTTGGCGCAAGCAGGCACTACCCAAACCTTGTGCGCTGATGTTTGCAAAGAATCCAGTGCCGAAGATTCAGTCGCTTTAGCCCTACAGCACTTTGCAAAACTTGATTTTGCGGTCAACAATGCGGGTATTGCCCACCGTCAAGGCGCAATGCACGAAATGACCGAAGAAATATACGATAGCCAATTTGCCGTTAATGTAAAAGGGGTCGGTTTTGGCATGAAGCACCAGGCAAAAGTGATGTTAAAGCAGGGCTCTGGACACATATTAAACATTAGCTCACTAGCTGGCTTAGGCGGCACTCCAAAAGGCGGCGCATACAGTGCTGCAAAGCATGCGGTAGTCGGCATGACGAAAACCGCCGCTGTAGAATATGGCCGCTATAATGTGAGAGCAAATGCTATTTGTCCATTTTTTAGTCCAACCGACATCATGAATATCGGCGGTTTGATGACAGACGAAGACAAGAAAAAATTGGGCATGGGCTCACCCATGAAGCGAATTAGCACCATTGATGAAATTGTTAACGTTATGGTACTCATACTCTCACCTGCGAATACCTATATGAATGGCCAAACTATCGCAATTGATGGTGGTGTCACTGCATGGTAAAAGCATGGTCTGAGTGCGATAACAGCTTAGAAGACGTATATAAGCTAATACCCAAGTATTGACGCTTGGTCTGTTAAGCAGGTCTTTGTGCTTTAACATAGATTCCGTAGTCACCCATACGGAGTAAACATCATGTTGAAAAAGATACTTATACCGTTACTTGTAATCGCGCCATTGACTGTGTCGACCTCTGCTAACGCAGAAATCGAAGCAGCTTTAGCCAACATTTGTGAAATCGTGAAAACCGATGACAAAGGCGAGTTACGGAAGAAAATGAAAAACGTTCATTCTAATTACCAGTTGCAGCTTCGCGACTATTACAGCGGCATATCATGTGGCGGCAACAGCTTAATCAAACTCGCAATTTTAAATAATTCGGTTGAAGCTGGAACCCTCTTGGTTAAAAAGATGCCAAAAAAGCTTTTAGCGGAACCCGAAAATGATGGCAAGACCTTGCAAGCGTGGATTAGCGAACAAGGACTTTCGGAAAATGCGGTAGCCAAAGAGCTTTTAGATAGGATTTAAGCACTTTTCACACTTGTTGATAAACAGTTCAACATGGTAGGCAAAGGCGACTTTGCCATTGGTGGCCCCTCTCCGGGGCCACTTTTTTAATGTGTGCTAGGATTTAAAAGAGTTTAGCAAGCGCACTAGGTCGTCAACACAACCTTTCCTTTTACCTGACGACTTGTCACTCTATCAATAGCGTCTACTGTATTTTGTAAGGCATAAGCTTGGTCCACATGTACCTTCACTTTGCCCTGGGTATACCAAGTAATTAACTCTTGCATATTAGCCACGAAATCTTTCGGTTGATGCGCCATAAACGAACCCCAAAATACGCCAACTACCGAATAGCCTTTGACCAGCGCTAAGTTGATAGGGAATTTGGGGATTTCGCCACCCGCAAAACCAATCACCAACAAACGACCCGCCCAGGCCATCAGGCGAGAGCATGTGTGGAAAGTATCTCCACCAACACACTCATAGACTACATCAACACCTTTGTTGTCGGTTGCGGCTTTCACCGCTTCTTTGAAGTCTTGCTTAGTATAGTTAATGGTGATGTCCGCACCATTTTGTTTTGCAATTTCGCACTTTTCATCAGTCGAACAGGCAGCAATGACGATTGCTCCCATTTGCTTACCAATTTGTACGGCCGCTAAGCCCGTACCACCGGCAGCCCCTGTTACCAATAGGGTCTCGCCCGCTTGGATTTGCGCTCTTTGTTTTAATGCATGGTGGGCGGTAGCATGTGCGGTAACCAATCCCGCCGCTTCCTCTAAGGGAATGCTATCGGGGATCGGCATCACTTGCGCTGCTGGAATAGCGACTTTTTCAGCATAACCGCCTAAACGACAAATACCTAAGACCCGCATACCTACTTTGAGATGCTTTACATCCGCACCCACTGCACTGACCGTCCCGGCAACTTCAGTGCCCGGAATAAACGGTAAGTCAGGTTTAAATTGATAGAGACCTTGCACTAACAAACTGTCGGGAAAATTCACGCCGGCGGCTGCCACATCAATAAGCACTTCAGAAGCACTTATTACAGGGTCAGCGACCTCTTCATATTTTAAGTCTGCAACTTGTGCAAACTCATGACAAACAATTGCTTTCATTTACGAATCCTTTATCAATGTTCTATTGCGCTTTTTTTGCTTGGATAAGATTACGGCCTAGCTGCATCATGTGCACTTGATCTGGACCATCGGCTAATCTGATCGTACGGGCGTATGCATACGTTGCAGACAATATCGAGTCTTGCGATGTACCCTCCGCGCCATGCAGCTGAATTGCTTCATCAATGACGTCACAAGCCATTTTAGGCGCAACAATTTTGATTGCAGCGATGATGTTTTTAGCGACTTTATTGCCGTATCTATCCATCTGGTCAGCTGCTTTCAATGTGAGCAAGCGCGCCTGCTCTATTTTGCAGTACATCTGCGCGATGCTTTCTCTGACGCTTTGCTGTTTAGATAAGGGCTGACCAAAGGCAATGCGTTGCTCAACACGCACACACGCTAAATCTAGTGCTCTTTGTGCACAGCCAATTAGGCGCATACAATGATGTATACGACCCGGACCAAGGCGTCCTTGGGCGATTTCAAACCCACGACCTTCGCCTAAAATTAAATTCTCTGCGGGTACACGCACGTTTTCAAACAATACTTCCGCATGTCCGATTGGCTCGTCTAAATAGCCCATCGCCGACATCGGTCTAACTACCGTGACACCTTTAGTATCCAAAGGAACAAGAATTTGTGACTGTTGCTCATGGCGAGCGGCCGAGGTATCTGTTTTGCCCATCACGATCAGTATTTTACAGTTCTCATTCATCGCGCCGCTGGTATACCATTTGCGACCGTTGATCACATATTCATCACCGTCTTTGCTGATCGATGTTTCAATATTGGTCGCATCAGATGAAGCGACTTCAGGCTCTGTCATCGCAAAACCTGAACGAATCTCTCCGGCTAGTAATGGCATTAACCACTGTTGCTTTTGTGCCTCACTACCATATTTTGCGAGCACTTCCATATTGCCCGTGTCAGGCGCGCTGCAGTTAAATATTTCACCGCTGAACATGACTTTGCCCATCTCTTCACATAAAGGCGCGTATTCAAGGTTGCTTAAACCGGCTCCTAAGGGGAGGTATTCACTGGGCAAAAACAAGTTCCATAAACCGGCCGCTTGCGCTTTGGCTTTTAGGTCTGCCATTAATTCTGGCGTGCGCCACATATTCGGGTTATGGGCTACCATGTCATGATATTGCTGCTCAACTGGATATACATTTTCATCCATAAAAGTGTTTAGGCGCTCAAGCAGGCCTAGGGTTTTTTCGCTGTAATCAAAATTCATGGGAATTGACCTTATATTAACTATACGTAATCAGATGCTGTCGCTCTGGGTGATCTAAATGGGGTACATTATTAAAACTGCTTAGCTGTGCACTGTTTTTATTAAAGAACACATGATGCACACTGGTATTCTTGATTTGTAAATTGAAGTCGATGGCTTTTTGAATTTGCAGACCTAGCATCTGCATAAAGCACACGGCGATTGCACCACCGGAGCTGACTACCAACACTTTTTTGTCGGATGATTTAAAAACGGCCTGAGCGGCATTGTGAACGCGGGTCTCAAAACCTTGCCAATCTTCATCGAGATCAGGCAGTTTTTCTTCAGACCATGCAAGCATGGCTAACTTGAGTACTCGATACCAATCACTGCGCGGAGCACCTTTTGCTGGCTGCTGTTCTGGATGAACCGATAAATAGGCGCTAACCACGGCATTAAAATCAAATTCATTCCACCCCGTGTCAATCTCTGCGCTGTCAAGAGAGCCGACAATACCTTGAGCCGTTTCTCTGTGACGCACCATGTCGCCGGTAATGGTTCGGTCAAAGACAATGCCGCGTGACGCAAAGTAATCGCCCAGGTGCTGGCTCTGCTGATGACCCAGCTCACTTAACTTGTCGTAATTTGCGCTGCCAAAAGACGCTTGCCCGTGCCTGACTAAAAAGAGTTCTGCCATATTGTACTATTTCGACTTATTGTTAAATTCAGGTTAATGGTTTTTAGTCACTAAGTGTAATTGATTGTGTTGATAATGAAGCATTCATCTTAAAAATACGAAAAGCTTAATCGAGATCAAAGTTATCTATTGGCGCATTCCATAGAATGCTTGCACATATTAAAGCTCAGAGTGTATAGCGTGCCAGATTCAATTAATCATTACTTTGACCAAAAGGTCATGCAAAAATACAATACTGCGGGACCAAGATATACCTCCTATCCTACTGCAATCGCATTTGAACCCCTAGAAAACTGCAGTCTTCTCAGCAATGCTCTATCGACACTTTCACGCACCACAGATGCCAATAAACTATCTCTTTACATGCACATTCCTTTTTGCCATTCGCTTTGCTATTACTGTGGCTGCAATAAAATTGTTACTCGTCACGCTCACAAAGCCGATATTTATTTAGATTATTTGATTAAAGAAATACAGCAACAAGCAAAACTAGCAAGCGGCTGCAGCGTTGACAGCCTTCATTTGGGCGGCGGCACGCCAAGTTTTTTGAATAAACAACAGTTAAGCAGACTGCTGCAAGCCACAAAAGATGTCTTTCATTTTAACGACAGTGTAGAAATGAGCATTGAGGTCGACCCAAGAGAAATTAAGCTAGATTACGCCGATGAATTAGCATCCTTAGGCTTTAGCCGCTTAAGCATTGGTGTTCAAGATATTGACAATAAAGTACAGCAGAGCATTAATCGTGTGCAAAGCACACAGTTTATTAGAGATTTAATTAGCCGCGCCCGAGCGGCAGGCTTTGCGTCAATTAATCTTGATTTGATTTACGGCTTGCCGCATCAAACTGAAGCCAGTTTTCAGAACACATTAGATGAAATGCAGTTAATGTCGCCCGACCGCATATCCTTATTTAGCTATGCGCACATGCCACAGTTATTCGCCGCACAACGTAAAATTAAAGATGACTACTTACCAAATGCTGAGGCTAAATTTGGCTTATTTAGACAGGCGATTAGCCAGCTAACGGAGCAAGGTTATGAGTTTATCGGTATGGACCATTTTGCCAAGCCTGAAGACGAACTGAGCAAGGCAAAAAATGCGCAACGTTTATTTAGAAACTTTCAAGGCTATACCACAAGCCAAGCAAATTGCACCTTAGGTCTTGGGGTATCTGCGATTAGCTGTATCAAAAACGTATATGTACAAAATCATAAAGATTTAAAAGACTACTACCGCGCGATCGATGCCGGCCAAAGCCCGAAAGTAAAAGGCATCGCACTCACCGCAGATGACGAAATACGCCGTGCATTGATCCACGGTTTAATGTGTAACTTTGGCATAAATAAAGACGCATTCGCCCATCAATATAACATCGACTTTGATGATTACTTTGCTAGCAGTCTTGCAAATCTGAAGCCTTTTATTGATGACAAGTTGGTCACCCACAGCGACACTGACATTCAAATTCATGCGAGAGGCCGACTGATCGTGCGCAACATATGCATGAGTTTCGATCAATATCTCGATAAGCCACTGCATCAGACTCGATATTCCAGGGTGATCTAAGGCTTTACAGAGCCGTTCGCTTAGGCCTGCTACACAGTGCTGTAAATATCTTTGCGCTAACGATTAGCATTTTATTTGAGCGGTTCTGCTGGAAAATTAAAAAAAAACGATTAACATGCTTCCAGCCATTTTTTAATTTTCAAGGAACGAATCCATATGCTTTACCGCCTATTTATTGCTGTATTAATGAGTTTTGCATTAGCGCTAAGTGCCAATGCTGTTGATTTTGTCAATCTAAAAGATTTTCCAGAGTGGTTTCAAGAGTCTATTGCTCGAGAAGTTAAGCTGGATAAAACTTCACAACTTAAGCTTGAGCAGTTTAATGTGGATGCAGAAGTCATCGGGGCTTATACGCTTGCTGATGATAGCGACGGCACTTGGTATTACACCATAGATATCGGTACGCCCGCTCCGGTAGAGTGTTATGTATTTAGCGAATTCGATGGGCCAGCCACGTCTTTATATTCCGTAATTGACTTTGGTTTATCTGGCGCGGCAAGTATATACGACAAAGCGCTCACCAGTAAAAATAACTACTATCTCAATACTGGCGTAATTGGTGACACCCCATTTTTGGCATTAGACACTCTATATAGCCTAGGCGAAGGCAGTGAGAAATTATCTGGCGTGCTCAAGGCTATGTCAGCAAAAACCGACCAAAGTCTGCAAATTTGTATGCATAACGAAATTGGCTATCGCGATAGCTTTAGACAAGTCTTCGAATCATTTGTCAAAGCCTTTACTGCAAACCAGCAAAACCCCGAGTTCTTCGAGTCTCTATTTAAAGTTAGCCTAAACGGTATTCCAATGGGATACATGCAAGAAAGCTACGCCAAAGATGCCGATGGGGATGTGTATATCGTCAACAATACTGCACTGCTGATACCTGTAGATGCTAGTTCGATTGCGCGCACCGACACCGTATCAACCTCTTGGGCAAGACCCGATGGTTCGCTCATTAATGGTTCCGAATATACCCTTGAAAACGGCGTTGTTACTTCTCAGTTTTCCATTTTACATGGCGATGAGGGATGGCAAGTTGAAGGGCAGATGCAAGGCAAGGCGATCAGCGCAAAACTTGATCATGATGGTTGGTTGCTTTCTGGTTTTGGTAGTTATCTTGAGCTTGAAATATTACGCAATGCTGAAGCCACCTCCGGTGAGTTTAACATGTGGGCCCCCAGTGCTGACCCAACATCAGCCTTGCCGGTAGTGCTTAGACAAATTGAAGGTGATGAAAACGCCAACTTTGAGGTGGATATGGGCGCACTTGTCATGAAGTTTCTTGCCGATGAAAAAGGCGTATTTCGTCAAGGCAGTTTGCAGCAGGGTCCAGTTTCTATGAACATGGAACTCATATACTCAAAAGGTGAACCCTCATTACCGTAAAACATATTACTTTAAAATACATAGGCTGCTGCTTAGCGTTAGTATTCAGCGCATATACTAGCGCGCAGTCTAGTCCTTCTATGGCGATGCTGGAAATCCAATTGGCGCCAGAGCAAAGCTTGCCCCTAGGGAGTAGGATCAGCTTTGAGCTGATTACCACCAATGCCGATGGTTTAGCGAAAAGCTTGCAGGATTGGCCCGACATAAAGGTCAGTAAACTCGACGATGCCACTTTACTGATTGAAATGATCGAACAAGCTCTTTATGCAGGCAATGTTAGCGCCAAGCATTCAAAAGATAGCTTTGTAATTGATATTAGCGAGCCAAGCATTAAAGCGTTTGTTGCGAATTTTTCTGGCAGCAGAACACA
This sequence comes from Glaciecola sp. SC05, assembly GCF_041380235.1. Classification (NCBI taxonomy): domain Bacteria; kingdom Pseudomonadati; phylum Pseudomonadota; class Gammaproteobacteria; order Alteromonadales; family Alteromonadaceae; genus Glaciecola; species Glaciecola sp. SC05. Next base: position 19,300 of record NZ_JBGIYY010000009.1, on the reverse strand, counting down.
GAGCATAGATCTTAACGCCCTTGTTGCATATGTTAGCCAGCACATCGACAAGCCGTCATACGTCAATGGTTTTGACATTGCTTCAGTGGTGGCAACTAGTCGCAGTGGTGATTGTACTGAATACGCTGTTTTACTAACTGCGCTTGCACGTTCTCTTGGATTGCCGGCGAGAGTCATTATTGGCACCATTTTAGTTGAAGAGAAAGCACAGGTACTGGCCGTTGGCCATGCTTGGGTTGAGGTGTGGCAAGAAGATAAATGGCATATATTAGATGCTGCGATGTATCAGTCAGGAGCCAACAAGCACTTTTATTTGCCCGCTGCCGCGTTAGAAAAGGAAAGCCCGGGGTATGCGATGTCTCTAGCAAGCGCCACGGTGTTAATGCCCAGCAGCATAAGGGCCCTGCAAACTGCCAACTAAGCTTTGTTGAGGCTTAACAAACATCAATAATAAAAAGCACCTATTTTTAAAAGAGGTGCTTTTTTTGTGAATCTAAACTCTTGCTCTTGTCTTAACCGGCTTTAGATCGGAGAGCCTGGTGGCAAGGGAATTAATTTCATTCTCATAGGCCAAGTACCATGGTCCCAATAGTGTTGAAGGTGTTTCAGCAATACTTTCGATTCTGCACCGGCTCTTCGTTGCTTGGATAGCTGGTTTTGAAACTCCATCAGTTGGTTCTGTAGCGCCAATTTTACCTCTGGTGCAAGCAAATCTGAGCTCAAGGTATCGAAGACTACGCTCAGCGCTACGTAGCTAATGCGCGCCTCTAATGCATTGCTGCTGTCTACCTTGACCAAACGTTCAAATACACCGCTAGCAATCTCAGCAACAGAAGGAATATCGTTATTCATAGAGTGTTGATAAGCCACTCTGTTTAAACGCTGCGGGTTAAGCAAAATCGCCAGTGAGTATCCCGCAGCTGATTCGGCAGCAGTCACCGGATCAAATGCGATACCCATTCTTGAACCCATACTTTCGCGCGTACGACTGCTGCCGTATGCTTTTGGAGGTATCAACGACAAAAGTTCATTTGGCAGAGACAAGTAATCTGCACTTGCACTCAACAGCATTAGCTCCAGTGCTTTGCGCTGCACGCCCGCCTCAACCGCTGTGACTTTTTGTATGGGTGAAGATGATGATTTTACAGCGTAATCATACTCCACTCCTGAAATTTGCTTTACTAAGGCGTCTAGCTGATACCGGTGCGCATAGTAAATCGGCACTAAGCGCTCCTCTAGCTCAGAATAAGCGCTGCCATAAGGCAATGAGTTGACACCAAAGTTCTTGAGTGCGTGGGCTCTTACATCACTGATTCTGGTAAACTCATCAATAGGGTTAGCGCCGTTATCCCACAAATGTCCGTCTGCAGATGCACGCGATGGGGTGCGCGCATCAGGGTCGGATTTATATAAAAATCCATTTGCTTTAGCTTGTGCAACAAGTTCAAGCAGTGCAGCTTGCTCGTCTATGCCATCAGCAAAGTCTTTGTAACCATAGGTCACCACATATTTGTCCCAATCGCCAATACCTTTATCATATGCGTCTGACAAGTCTATTTGATCATTTTGTAGGGTCACCAGAGGGTGTGGGTAGTCCATCACCGAGGCACGATCGTTTTCACTTGCAGCAAAGTTATGCGCAATTCCGATGGTATGCCCGACTTCGTGCGCTGATAATTGACGGATGCGGTCCAGGGCAAGGTTTAGCTGGGCGCTGGTATCGGTTTCTTTATCGGTGAACGGGCTAGTTAAACCCAAGGCAATCAAATAATCCTGTCTCACTCGCAAAGAGCCCAGCGTCACATGTCCTTTAATGATCTCTCCGGTTCTTGGATCAATCACTGAACTGCCATAAGACCAGCCTCTCGTTGCTCTATGCACCCACTGAATCACGTTGTATCGGACATCCATTGGGTCAGCATCAGCAGGCAGCACTTTTACTTGAAATGCGTTTTTATACCCTGCTGCTTCAAAGGCCTGATCCCACCACTGAGCGCCCTCTTTTAGCGCGGTCATGACTGGCTCAGGAATACCTGGATCAAGATAATAAACGATAGGCTCAAGCGCTTCACTGATTAGTGCCTCAGGGTTAAGTTTGCTTAAACGGTGACGTGGAATGTATTTGATTTCCATGTCTGCCTCGATGGGCACGCTGTAATCACGATAGCTATGCTTCCAAAATCCTGAAAATGGATGAAATACACGCGGTTCATAATTATCGTCGGGCAACATAATAAACGAATGATGCAAATGCACAGTGACACTTTTCGCATCTGGCGTTACATCTTTGATGTACTGACCTTTTGGCGAGCCCGCAAAGGTCACTAACGCCTCTAACTCAGTATTCTCTGGAAATGCTTTAGAGCGAGGCAAATAAATTCCGCTGCGGCTTTTGTCTAGGGAGTAAGCACCCTGCCCGCTCGCTGATAAACGGTCGCTGATGCCATGAATATCCGACAATAGAAAGTCAGTATAATCAAAGGTCAGTGTGCTATCTGTCTCAGAGTCAATTATAAACCCAGCAATCACTGAGTCAGCGAAGGCTTCGTCAATACTGCGTCGCTCCGCATCATTAGTAGAGCTTGCTCGATACTCCGTGTTTACCTGCTGCAATAATATTTTATTACCAAAACGAACAAATTTGACTAGACGTGTATCTCCTAACTGCCCTCGATCTAAACCAATATCGTTTGAGCCAATGCCTCTTGGCAGGCTGCTTTGAAAGATAAGGTTTTGGTCCAACTGGGTTTTATCTAGCCTTATGAACATACTATCGGTGCTTGCATCATATACAAGGTCAACAAAGCCAGTCTGAGTTGCCCCATCGCTTTGACTATGCGCTTGCAACGAAAACAAGCACATGAAACCGATAAAAACGAAGCTTATATATTTAGGCGTGGTTATTTTATTCAACTTTTTCTCCCATTCATCACTAATACATTGATCTGAATCATCAAGCTACTAAGACTAAAGCGTTATATTAGACTAAGGTAATTGGTATCCAACAATTATAATACATTAAACAAAGGTGCCGCATAGGTATGATTTCAACGAGCCAAGCAAACAATTTGTCTCCCAGACACAAGGCAAGCGATCCCGTCTTTACCTTGGTGCTAGATGATCATACTGATGTGGGGATGTCAGATAAGCCGATTTTTGGCACCTCGGTAACCATCAGAGAAGACATCGAGTCATTGATTGGCTGCGTCTTACAGGCTGGCCTAATTGTCGGTTGGCTAAACTATATTGATGTCACCAAATTTGCATGCATTAGCGACGGTAAGCATTATCAAGAGGCTAGTAATTACTTTCACACTAAATCTAATCAACTAGTGCTCTCAAAACCTATTTTGTTGCACAAAGTCGATACTAGTATGAATCGCACTAAACAGTTATTTACCTTTTCTGCTTCGGTATCAAACGTTCATTCGATTAATGAGAAAAGCACTTAGCTTATTGCAGTATTTCCTCTATCCCGCTTACTCTTTCAATTTTTTGTCTCACTGCCGCTTTTAGCGTTTGTTCATCTGTAAATATACGAATTTGCTTTTTAGCCCGCGTGACGCCGGTATACAGTAACTCTCGACTTAAATAATGAGCACTTTGAAGCGGTAAAATGATATCAACCTGAGCGTATTCAGAGCCCTGTGTTTTATGGATAGTCATGGCATATACAGGATCGTATGCAGGCAACGTATATAGAGAAAATGCTTGAAAACTCCCTGCTTCTTGAGCGGGGAAATACGCCCATAGCTCACCTTTATTATCAGGCCACATTATGCCGACATCACCATTGAACAAGCCAAGGCTATAATCATTCTGATTGATCATAATTGGCTTACCTTTGTACGGCTGATTGCTCTCAACCCACGCAAATTTTTGACTCAAAGCTCGCTCTATAAAAGCATTCACCCATTCAACACCGCCATAACCTCTCCGATTTGGAGTAAGACATGCGTACTCTGTGAGCGCTTGCCACGCCTCAATAATACTCTGCGCACTGAGCGTTTTAGCAATTTGAGGCAATACCGAATCGGTGAGTATCTTGACTAAGCCTTCGCTGTGCGACGCATCAATAGCAATGTTATGAAAAGCCACCGTTTGCTCAAACGTATTCACAAGCGCGGCATAGTCGCCACCTAACACCGCTTCGGCTAGCGCTGTTACGCCTTTTTCACTGCGTTTTCCTTGCTGTAAACTCACCAGATATTGATTTTTTGAAGCTGGCTGCGCTGAGAAATGCTCAATGTTGACCCGCAGCTTTGGATTTAAAGCCTGCAGCTGATTGACGCTTTGCCGGCTGAGTTCGGGCGCGGTGCTCGCCACTAAATCTGCGAGTAGACACCCGGCTTCAACTGATGGCAGCTGATTCGGATCACCGACCATAACAAATTTACATCGACTATCGGTGGCCCTTAATAATTTATGCATTAACGACAAATCGACCATAGATGCTTCGTCTAAAATAATGCAGTCAAAGGGTAATAAACGATGTTGATCGTATTTGCAGCGACCGTCTACTGGATGAATACCCAACAGCCGATGTACGGTTTGTACCTCAACTTTTGAAAATAGTGTGTTTACATCAGAAAATTCAGGCAATTTTGCAAATTGCGCAAGCTCAAATTTGAGCGAGCTTGCCAGACGATTTGCCGCTTTTCCGGTAGGTGCAATTAGACCAATACGACGTGGCTGTAATTTTAAGCCTCTGACCAGCGTTAACAGCAGTCGACTGACCGTGTAAGTTTTTCCGGTTCCTGCACCACCTGAAATTATCGCGAACTTTGATACTAAGGCATTCATCACTGCCAGTTGCTGCCAATCGGTGCTGTTTGCCTCAGAAGTTTGAGCAAATAGTGCAGGCCAATCTTTATCTAAACAATCTCTTAAGTTTGTCTTAGTTTGATGCATGTCTTGTTGAGTACCATCTTGCTGATCTAACTCAGCACACAGCATCTGGTAGTTGTCCTCGCTCGCGCTGATTTTGTGCAGTAGGTGCTCACAAAACTTACGCTCATATTCATAAAATTTTTGCGTGTACAGTCGCTTACCGTCAAACTGAATACCCTCAATGCTTTGAAACATTGCCTTCCAAACTAAGCTTGCATCGAGCAGTTTAGAATGATCAGGGAACTGGTAGCCAATAGCAGCATTGCCCTGTGATCCAGACACTTTGTCACTTTGTGACCACATTAGTTTATTTGCTAAACTCTCTACCACCAAACAGCTATTGCCCTGTCGCTGAGCAAAGCTAAGCGCCAAAAGTGAGTAAAAGCTCAAGTGGACTTGCTCCTTACTTAAGCTTTTGTAAGCGGGCGTTGCTTCACATAAAGACATCATATATTGAGCAAAGAAATAATCGATAGCCTCTATGCCCACCAAGTCTGACAAACATGCTTCTAAATTTTGATATGGCAAGCCTGCACTTGCATCGCTGCTAAAAATTGCGCGTTTACTTTGGCTCATTGGCTATCACCTAAATGAGTGTTCTGCGTCTGAACAGCAGCATGCTTAGCGCTAGGCGACTCGTTTGCAAACAAGGCATTTAACTGCGCTAACTCTTGCTCTAGTATAGGCGTAAAAAACACGCCAGGACTTACGCCATCAATCAGATGCGCAGGTGCATCTGTCATGCCGCGTAAATACAAATAATACACCCCACCAAAGTGCTGTTGGTGTTGATAATCTATTAGCGACTGCGCTAAAAATCGGTCAAGGGCCATCGCATAGAGCAAATACTGTAGGTCGTAATCATGCAGTTGGATATTATAAGCGGTGTTTGCCGAGGTATAATCGGCATAGCGATTGCCTAAGTGAGTCGATTTATAATCACATACGTAATACTGCTCATCTGCCATAAAAATCAAATCAATAAAACCATGCAACATGCCTTCGATATTCGTTTTAGAGAGGCGATTAACCGGCACTGGCGAAAAACCAAATTGCTCAGCTACGCGCTGCCTGTGTGCGCGCAACAAGCGTTCAAGCGCGCTACTATCAAGTTTTTCAATGGGCAGATAAAACTCCGTTTCTTTGATTGTAACGCTGTCGGGCAAGCTTGATAGAGACAATGCCTTTTGCGAAACATCCACACTGTTGATAGGCGCTTTTAGGCATTCATTTATCCACTGGCGATATTGTTGTGTATTCACATGACTAAAATCTGTATGCCTAAGCGCGACCGTCTTTAACACCTTTTCAAAATCAGGCACCATAAACGAAAGCCATTCACAGGTATCGTGCAAAATATTTCCGGTATTGGCACCCTTGGTCATGCTAAAGCGCAGTTCGAGTGCAGGCGCTTGAGCATCTTCTTGCGCTTCAGTATTTTCGTTCGTGTCGTTATTAGTAGTGAAATTATTAGCAGTGAATTCAGGCTCTCTGGCTAAGCGGCTGGCAAGGTCGGCTTCCGCGCTATCTGCGTGCATGAGGCGAGTGATTCCCGTAAATGAGGTCAGTACCCATTGTTGCAAGATACTGCGAGTTACTTTACGTACATGCAGCTTTGGCAGCTCGTCAGGCTCAGGAAGCTCCAAGCTTTCGCCCAGCGCACTGGCTTTTCGTGCGCCAATGGCAGGTTGCGCCTGAGTCACGTGTAATATGTTAGAGATTAAGGTGTCTGCATAGTTGCTTAAAACTTCACTGCTGTGATTGCCATCTTGCTCCGGGATCTGCAGCGCTGGAAGCTGCAAAGCGCGATGAATAGCGCTCTGATCTGCCGTATCTGAGCTCAGCATCCCAATGTAGCAGCGGTATATAGGCCGAGTTAATGCCACGTAAAGCAAGCGCATATCTTCGGCAAGGATCTCTTGACGCATTGCATCGGCAGCGGCTTCGCTAGAGCCCAACTGCATAATTAGAGCATTATCTTTATCGTGATACTTCACAATTCTACCAGTAGCGCCTTTGCGTCCTATATTGGCAAAAGGTAAAAACACAATCGGATACTCCAGTCCCTTAGATTTGTGCTGAGTCACAATTTTAATTAGCGCTTGATCGCTTTCTAGCCTCAGTTGAGCGGTTTCGTCCTTGTCTATTTGATTGATTTGTTTAGCAAGCCACATAAGCTGTGCGCTTTGTGTCGTATGCATGACGGCTGCTTTGGCGAGTAGCTCGGCCAAATGCTGATAGTTGGTCAAAGCCCGCTCAGGATTATCGCTAGCATCACTTAGACTGAGTTGATCTTTAATCAAATGCATAACCAAGGCATATATGCCCTGCTTCTGCCAAATTTGGCGGTACTGTGCATTTTTCTTGTAAACACTCTGCCACTGTGGATGGCTATGATCGGCAATTAAGGTCGACAAGGGTACTTCACCAATGACTTCATCTCCCGCATGATAAAAGATACCGGTCGCAAGAGCGGTGATGCAGCGACGCTGATCGTTCCCGGTCCAGATAGCATCGAGTACAAAGTACAGATAGTGCGCTTGACGTGAATCAAACAGCGGTGACTTTTCACTTAAGTAAACACTGGCAATACCGTGCTCATTGAATAGCTGTTTGATTAAGTCGGCCTCATAGCCGGCCCTAACTAATATTGCGATGTCTTTTGCTTGTACAATCCGGCTGCCGCTTTTTTCTTCGATTGTGCCATTGCGTAACAAAATTTTAATCTCATTGATCATCCAGTGGATAATCTGTAAACGCTGTACATCAATGTCCGTAAAACGCTCGTTTTCATTGAAGGCATCAGCACAAACAAACTGCAAAGCTTGATTATCTTCCTGATTTCTCACTGTGAGCTGCGACGTTTCTTTCTTATTACCTTGAGCCGGTATAATTGGCAAATATTCGATGCCATAGTCAAATACGCTTTTTATGGCTTGTGTGGGGCTGGTATCACGCTCAGGCTTACTGGAAAAAACAAAATTGTAAGCGGCCACCATGTCCTGGGTAGAGCGCCAATTTGTATCCATAGACCATAAATAATCAGCGTCTTGTCTAGCTTGTAAATAGGTAAACACGTCACCGCCCCGAAAACCGTAGATTGCTTGTTTGGGATCGCCAATCATGATCAGTGTGGTGCTGGGCTCCGCTTTTTTATACAGTCTCGAAAAAATACTGTACTGCTGCTGGTCGGTATCTTGGAATTCGTCAACCAAGGCCGCCGGAAATTGCTTCAGTAAATGCGAGCTAATCACCTCGGCATTAGGCCCCGATATGGTCTGCGCAACAATGCGGATAAGGTCGTCGTAAGAGTGCAGACTGTCTTGCTGCATTTGCGCGTACACCTGTGCTTGCACTCGATTTACCACTTTAAGCACCACAGCATGCGCTAGTGTAAGCTGCATACGTTTATCCAAGCGATTGTCACCTGATACCTTTAAAGGCTCGCGTATTGCTGCAAATACCTGTTCAAAATCTTGATTAATTGCCTTTAGCCAATCTTGTGGATATTTTTTTAGTCGCGCTGTTGAAAACAGTTTGAGTAGTCCGTCATCTATGATTTGAGTGTAAGGATTGTCGTTAAACTCTCCTGCTTTAAGTTCATCATATAAGGCGGAGCCTTCAACATCACCCAGCAATTCTGACTTTTGTAAAAACGCGATCGCCGTGCTCTTTTCATCTTCGACTCTTTTAGCGTTTTTTGGATTTGAGGCTAAACCATCTAACCAGTTATCCGATTCTTTTAAATTTTTAACAAGTCGATAACGCAGAAACTCATTGGCCTGCCAATGCCCGTTGGCACTTTGTAGATATTCTTGCCATATGGTCTCTGCACTCAATAAGGTGATGGTATCTTGGTAATACAACAGATCCCTAAAGGCATTATAAAACTTACTCGGCGTATGCCAGCTATTGTTTTGCAGTGCGGCAAAGTCTTTACCCTGTTTATCTAAGCCGATAATTGCGTCGGCAAGTGCCTGCATTATCAAAGATTCCGTTTGGGTAAGAATCGTTGAATCAGGGTCTTGTTTCATGCTCGCTGAAAACTGCGTGATCACCCGCTGGCAAAAACCATGGATAGTGAAAATAGAGGCATCGTCAATAGTTAGCTTGGCGCTCTCAAGCAAGCGTCTTGCGTGTTCTTTATCTACGCGCTCTTGTAAGCCTAAAATAAACGCGTCTTGGCCATCCCAATTTAGCAAGACTTCGTCAATAAATTCAGCTACTCGCGTGCGGATTTCTTCGGTAGCGGCCTCTGTAAAGGTCATCACCAATATTTGCTGAACGCTGTACGACTTTTCTACCAGTAAGCGAACATACAGGCGGGTAATGTTAAAGGTTTTACCCGTACCAGCGCTCGCTTCAATTAAATGTCTAGCGCCGAGCGGCAGTTGCAATGGATTGAGTTCCTGTGCATCACGTCCGGCATTTATAGGACGATTATCAATAAAGTCAGTCATGCTTTGGCTCCTGCGATATCGCTGCATCACTATCGGTGGCCTCTTCACTTACAGGCTCGACTAACATTGGAACATATACATCAAAGTAAATTTGCAACAGCGCTGCAGTGAGCGGCGGCACGCCGGCGTAAAAATACGCAAAATAGGGGTTAAGAGCCAAGGCATCGTAAGGGATGTGTTTGCCTTTTTGCTCGGCCTGACTATTCCAAGTGCGCATGAAGCTCATGTCAACGCTTGCCTGATCAGCACTTTCAAAATTGACTAAATCATCGACTAGTTTAGGGTTAACAAACAGCGGCTGCTGATTTCCTGCTTTGAACCATGCAAGCATATCGCTTAGTACTATTTTAGCTCGCTCTGCATCGAGCAATGGCAGTGTTTCTTGGGTGAGTTTCGGTTTTCCATAGCTATGTTTGACGCTAACAATGGAAGCGCACAAGGGCCTGTTTTCATTAAAAGCAGCGAGTCTTTCATCATCTGGATTATCTGCCGCATAGTTGACCAACAGCACATATGATATCCAAGCCTGTAGCCTGTCTTTGAGTTTTGGCGCCTCCTTAAAGACCGGGAAGACCATGCCCTGATTCGCATCAATTTGACAGAAGAAACTGATAGCGCCTGCTTGTAAAGACTGTTGCTCACTCGCGCTTGTTACAGATATATTTATCGAGGGCAGACTATTGCTATTTAAATTATCATTTATTGCATAAGCAACTTGGCCGCTCAATGTTTGTAGGCTGCAATCTTCATGCAAAAAAGCGACTAACTTTTTTATATCCGATGTTTGTATTTCGATATATGTATCTATGTCTGGCAGCTCAGGCAAGTCACCGCCGGCCTGCATCGCAGCATTCAATAGATGATTTTGTTGCGCCTGTGCCCCTTCGGCAAAATTCAATTCAACCGGCTGACTCAACTGATTAAATAAACGCTGACGAAAACCATATTTTTGCAGGGGCTCAATGTCAAATGGCTGGGAATATTCGCTTATAGCAGTTGCTTCAAACCTAAGCTGTAAACACTCTTTTGCAAAGTAGTTGAGCGGCTGCTCATAAAAAGCGACTAAATCATTTACAGCAATGTCATATATATTGGCGCTTACATGATATTGCTCAGCTCTTTGATGATTGTTTTTTAGAGGCGCTTGTAACCATGCCGCATGCCTTGCCCAAGAGCCTGCGAAGGAGCCATGCCAACCCGGCACACTCACAAAGTTTTGCTGACTAAAGGGATGCAGGGGATGTTCAATAAGTTGTAAACAGCTTTCACAATAGTACTTGCGGCAGTGTTCAATTAACTCTTTTAACACCAAGCTGGGCTCTCGCTGAGCGTTGCTTTGGATATTGCGATACTGATAGCTCAAATACAGGTGAGAGCGCGCCGAAACCAGCGCTTCTAAAAATAGATAGCGGTCGTCGTTTCTGCGAGAACGATCACCGACCCTCGGCATAGACTTAGCAATTAAATCAAGCTCACTGGGATAAGACTGACGGGGAAAACTTTTTTGGTTGAGACCTAAAATAGCGACTACTTTAAATGGAATACTGCGCATCGGCATCATGGAGCAAAAGGTAACTTTTCCGCACATAAAGCGCGACTTGGTCTCCGGCACAGTTAAGCCTTGTTTAAGTGCCTGCCTCGCAATTTCAATCGAAACAGGCTCGCCAAAGCTGGCAAGATCGGCATTTTCATTCAAGGCGCTCAGGGCTTGCTCAATCAGTAAAAATGCGAAACTATCATCTGAGGACGCCGTAAAGAATTGCTGTATGACATCGTCGAATGTGTCACGCCACTGCTGAATACTTCGCGCTTGCTGGAGCGCGATGACAAGCCCTCTTAAAGATGACAAAAAAGCAATTAATTTGCCTAAGGTGTTGCCAGCCTGCCCTTCAATAGTATGGGCAATGGCTACACCGTTTGCCATTTGCTGCTCTTCGCTAATCATTGTCGCCACTAGCAGGCGCTCTATGCCCCATTCCCAAGTGTATTTAATCGATACCGCGTCTGCTGAGACGAGCTTTGCCTTGTGCTCAGTGTCTAAGGCAAAACTGATCCTTACATTTTCAATCCATGCTCGGCAGTATTTAATGTCGGTAACGCTTAAGGCAAACTTGCTCATCACAGCGGGAGTATCTAATAGCGAAATCACCTGCTCTACCGAAAAACGCGCTTCAGGCAGAGCTAATAACTGCATAAAGGCAGCGATAGTGGGCTGCGATTCAATCGGTTGCCGGTCTGATATGCTGATCGCTAAATGCTGGCTGTCTCTGGTTTCAAATACGCCGCTAATAAACGGACTATATTCTTCTATCGCGGGACACATCACCAAAATATCATCAAGGCCTAGGCTTGGGTCTTGCTCAAGTTGTTCTAAAATAAAGTCTTTGAGTACTTGTAGCTCTCTAATTTCGTGGTAACAAGCATGCACATGGATACTACTATTGGCGGTAAATGCATGTGCGTCTAAGTCGGGTTCTGCGCCGCCCTTTAAAATATCTGACTGTAACTGCTGAAGTAAACTTAGTTCGCCACTGTGGTCGATATCAGGCGGCTCAAATGCGCTAATCTCCATGGATTGACTGTTGAGCAACTGCACTAATAGGTCTTTTCCTTGTTTGCCAAAGTTTCTTAACAGTGGATGAGTGTCGTCTTCGTCTACCCACTGCTGCATGGTATTTGTGCGCAGTTGCCGTGCAATGGCTCTGTCAGACTTTGCCTCAGCCCAATAGTCAACACTGGGATTCAAATGAAACCAATGGATGTCAGTAAATTCGGCCAAGGCATTAAAAAAGTCCATGTAGCCTGGCGGCATGGTATTAATGGCGAATAAGTAAATGTGCTTTGGCAAGCTATCCTGCTTTGAAGCTAGTTGAGCCATGGCACGCTTTTGAAGCACCACAGGGTGCATCGGAAATTGCGCCACAAGCGCTCGCCAAAACCACTTTTGCCAGGCATAACATATTTGGCTGAATTCATCATCAAGAGTGATATCAATGTCGCTATCTGCGTCCCAAGCGAGCAACCAATCGGGTCTAAAGACTAAATACTGTTCAAATAAATCTGCGAGCTGTTGTGCAAAACGGAACTGCTGAAGATGTGTTTGTTTCGGATCTGTGCTGTTCCAAAACTGATGCAGCGATGCTGCATAGGGCGAGGTGTTAAATGCTTCGGCGGTAATGATATCTAGAATACGCCAAACCATGACCTCTCGTTTAAATGTAGACTGCTGGGGTACCGCATCATCACCAAGAATATCGCGGCATGTTTCCCACACAAAGCGTGTAGGTAGCGGAAAGTCTAGCTGCATAGTGATACCCGAAATACGGGCTAAATCCATTGATAGCCAGTGTTGCATTCCCGTGTGTTGAACCAACAGCACTCGCTTTTGTAGAGGATGCTGGGCATTGTGCCGCATCACACCGTGCAAAAGATGAGATAGATGTTCGAGTTTGTTTGACGGGTATAAATACAGCATGCATCGTCCTGAGCATTTAAGACACGTTCAAATATGGCATAAATGTCACTACATTGCCTAGCGCAATCTAACTAAGCGCAGAAGTTTTATACAGTATGAAAAATAAGATGGGAAAATCCGGTGCCCACAGGACAAGTGCAAGCACCGGACATAACCTTCAATGAGGCATCATCAATCCATGAGACGCAACATCAAAGCACACACAACACCCATAGCTTTGCAATATTTTTGCCAACATGACTTATAATTATTATTCAAGCACTTACATTTATAAAGAGGATTGATAGACTCATTTTGCAGGCCATCTTGGTGCATTACACCGGTGTTATGCACCAATAAAAAGCGCCTAAGTGCACAAACATTTGTCGATCACGATGCCTTTATATGTGTATCATTAAACACTGCAAACCGGCGCTTAACAAAAGGAACAAACAGTGCAACAAGTTGAAGTGAAAATACTCGATGCCCGAATTGGTAAAGACATCCCGCTACCGAGCTATGCAACTGAAGGTTCTGCCGGCATAGATTTACGTGCATGCATCGACAAAAGTATTACCTTAGTACCAGGGCAAACCGAGCTTATTGCAACCGGTATCGCTATTCATATGAAAAATAAAAATATGGCAGCAACGATACTACCTCGTTCCGGACTTGGTCATAAAAAAGGCATTGTGTTGGGCAATTTAGTTGGTCTAATTGATTCTGACTATCAGGGGCAGTTGTTTATTTCATGCTGGAATCGAGGACAGGAAAGTTACACGATTGAACCTGCTGAACGGATTGCACAATTGGTATTTCTGCCGATTATTCAGCCGCGGTTTGTAGTGGTAGATGAGTTTGAAAATACTGAGCGTGGTGAAGGTGGTTTTGGTTCTTCTGGTAAGCGCTAGGTAAATCTAAGTCAAGCATTCGCAACTATTAGGCTCAGACACGAAGTGAAGAGAATAAATGCACGGTAGGCCTAAAACGCCGCTTAGAGAGAAGTTTGGAGCGTAGCTGAAAACTCCTCCCACAGAAGTTCCTAGTTATGTGTTTTACAATATTTCATCTTTCAAATAAGTGAATATTTTTTCAGTCTCGGCTTCATCAAATATGTCGGCGAAATATTGAATGTATCCGTTTAGCTTATCAAGGGACAGCACCTTAACATGCTGAAAATCGGTCTTTGGCGCTTTATTGGTCATTATGATAATGTTTTTAATTGGTATCTTCTTTCTACCCCAATGATTCCCAATTAAACCTTGACTATTGTCGCTGTTCAAAAATACAAACAATGCAAAACTAGCCCTTTTAACTTGTTTAACTGGCGATCTTAAATCTAGATCTTCAATTGATTTAGAGCTCCAATTTTTTGTCTCGATAACAAAGATGCCTGATTGGCAGACTAATAAATGATCAATTTGGATGCTGTATATTGTATCGTTTTCGCGCTTATTAAATATTGGTGGATTAAATTTTAACGAAAAGTCATTTATCAAGTAATATTCATCAGATAGCTTTTTCAGTTCACTCACAACGGCATTTTCACCGACTGCGCCAGCAATTACTGAAGATAGACCCTCTACTGTTTCTTTGATGAATTTCAGCTTACGATAAGAATCTGAAGACCGCTGCGACAAGACTGCCTCATAGTTGTTTATCAGTGAAGCATGGTTCTTTATTAATTTTTTCGCCTTAGAATAGTATAGAAGCTTAGTGAATATGTTTTTATCCCGCATCTCTATTGTACTGTTCAGTGCTTCCTCTAAGTCCTTAATTTCATCGTCAGTAGAGTGCTTTACTTTTGTTGATATATTTTTCTTTTCAGATTCATATTGCTTTAGAAATGCATTAATGTCACCAATAGAATTAAACCTATATATGCCATGACTATGCAGGATCTCCTTTAATCTTTTAAGTGGCTCTATCTTTCCCGATACAATAGTCATATTTGTTCATCGTAAATTGACGATGCCTGCTGTTTTCTCATTACACATAACGCCCCGTTAACCGGAAAATAAATCCTTGGCTAAAATGGTGAACGCAGTGAACAAGAAAAAAGCTTTATTTGTCGCTGTTTAATGACTTTTTATGTACCGCGCACTTCGGAATTGAACTCAATGGAGTTTACACCATCCTCACATTGAATTTGCTCTAATGTAGCTGGCCCAAAATCACCATGGAAACCATTAATAATTTGATAGGTGTTAAATACAGTGAGGTCTTGGTACTTATTTAAAAATTCCGTAGTAATAGTATCAATATTTATCTCTTGCTCAAAAGTGACAATATAACCGATATTAACCTCACTTCTTACTCCTGTAACTTCAACAGGATTTAGGCAGGTGTTTGGGTCAGTTGCTTCATTACACCCTATCAGCAATAAAATAGTTATAAGTAAAATTAGATTTTTCATGAGAGGTACTTTCCTTCGCACATAACGCTTTGCTAATTGGCTGCCGCAGCGCAGCGTAGGTAGTCCAATGGAGACCAAGTCGAGCAATCGTTTTCACTATTGCATAGTTTCCCAGATTCCTTTTGGGTATCTAAAAGAAACTCTAGATCAGCTTGCACTTTGATTACGTTTGCTGCGAACACAAAGCAAGGTAACAGCAAAAAAGTGAAGATTAATAAGTTTTTCATAAAGTCATACCAACACCAAATTAAGCGGCGATTCACCGCTCTTGTGAATTGTCTAATCTTGCCCCGATTTGTTATTCGCCACTCCGCTTATCTCAACTCGCTAAAAACTTCTGGATGTTGTTCGGCTATCCTTAGTAATGCAACTGCTGGTCCTTGAGGGTTTCTTCTTCCCTGTTCCCAATCCTGTAAAGTTCTTGTGCTTACACCTAGTAAACCTGCAAACATAACCTGAGACATTTTCAATTTAGAGCGAATCACCTGTGGCGCTGATGGCTCACTTAATTCGTTATTGCGCAGAGAAACCTTTCCCTTTTTATATTCCTTAATCTCATTTATACCTGCAAGAATTTCGGCACCTATATCTCTATTACTCATTGTCGATTGCCTCTGCTATTTGTTTCAACACATGACCTGCGATAGTAGCTCGCTCCGATTTACTGTACATAGTGAGCATCCATATCTCATGTTCAGCCTTCTTCCAATAGTAAATAGCGCGTACGCCACCACTTTTACCCTTTCTTGAAGAAGCCCACCTTACCTTTCTGACAACACCAGAGCCCTTTACAATATCGCCGGCGTCTGGTTTTTGAAGAAGGTAAGATTGCAAACCACGATATTCATTATCTGATAAATAATTTGGTAGCAGTTTTGTAAAGAAGCTTGTTTCTATAAAGACCATGATGCAATGATACGGCAATGCCGTACCTTGTCAAGCGATGTCTAACGCCGAATAACACCTTCCATAAGCTGTTTGGTACTACTTTTGTGACAAATCCGTATGCATGCATTTGTTATGCATCGAAATTACCATAGTTTTGTTGGATCTGTTTTAATTCGAAATTCTTCTGATAATTTATCAAGTAAGGCTTGTTCTGCCAAACCTTCTGTTCTCATAGCAATCAATTGCAGCCAAGCTTTTGATCTGCTGTGACCATCAAACATGACGGCTAAATGCTGCTCTCTATTCTGAAGAATCTTGCACAAATAAACGTATGTCTCATGCGAACTTTCTCTGTCACCTAAGACAATATCTCTCGCTTCATCTAAAGCTAGCGAACAATATTTATCAATAGCCAACTCTTTAATTTGCTTAAATATTTTCCAGTCCGATTCATTCATCATTTAAACTCAAAAAAAATTTATAACATGCATAACACCCGCCTATTCCGCACGCAATTTATTGTGTCAATTGAAATAACGTAACGCAGCGAAATGCAAATTGCACAACAAATTATGTGTCCGAAGTCGGGACAGCGACTGCCATGAGGCGTTTGTTAGAGCCTTTGCTGCTCATTCAACCAAGTGTAAAATCTAAGCGAACAACGTGACACTTACTAGCAGATGGTTGATATTGCCAGCCCTTAAATGAATAAATTGCTGCTTTATCAAAAACTTTAGCTGGCAAAGATTCGATTACATTGATATTGATTGGTTTACCCCTCTCTGAAATATCGTATTCAATTATTACATAACCTTCTAATCCTTTAACCGCGGCTTCAGGTGGGTATTTTGGAGGTGTAGTATGAACTAAGCTTTGATTTATCGAGTCTTCTTCATTTTTAGGCTGCATTTCACATCTAGACTTATAATTAACAACTGAATTATTTGCCGAACTAATTTCTGTGCTTCCACATCCAAAATTTAATATTGCAACAATTATTAACGATACAGCTTTAATAAACACTTTCAAAATAATCTCCTTGCATGAGAAGTGGGTGGGTTCTAACAACCCAATAACGAGTTAGCAGATTATGGCGTGGCGGTTGCGAAAGCAAGTGGCATGACATGAGCTGATAATCTCCGTTACTTGACTTGTTAACTGTCTGCTCATACTGAGCCCACAAACTTACATGGTTTAAGTTCCTTTTTTTGGCGCTCAACGTCACGTTTCTCTTCAATTACTAATTCTGACCTTTCTGGCAAGTCTTTGGGTAACTTTATGTTTTTTACATATCCCAAATT
The DNA here is from genome assembly GCF_041380235.1 of Glaciecola sp. SC05. Taxonomy (NCBI): domain Bacteria; kingdom Pseudomonadati; phylum Pseudomonadota; class Gammaproteobacteria; order Alteromonadales; family Alteromonadaceae; genus Glaciecola; species Glaciecola sp. SC05. The sequence goes on along the minus strand of NZ_JBGIYY010000009.1, from coordinate 1,891 downwards.
ATGAAGCGCATTAAGCACCCACCAACCAATATCTGATTCATCTTCATGAAGTCCCAGCATGGCAGAGCCAGGGTAAGCATGGTGATTATTGTGCCAAGATTCTCCCATAGAGACCAAACCTGCTATCTTAATGTTATGTCCTTGTACAGCTGCACCGTTTACTGTCCAAGTCTTTTGTCCATTATTATGAGCAAAATATCCCACTAACCAATGTCCACCTACCGATACAATCACTCTCACGCAAATTCCCCAAAGCAACCATGGTAATCCTCCTATTAGATAAAGTGGCACCGCGATAAAAATTTGTTGAAACAACCATGTTTTCTCGATAAAAACATAAAATTTACTTTTTAAAATTCTATCTTCAATAGTGAATTTCGGTGGATATTCGAGCTCCAAATCACAATTCAACTGCCACCACGCATCCTTCCAAATTGAACTTCCATGCAATAAATAATCATGACACTTTTCCTGACGTTGAGCCCAGTCTCTTAGATCATGTTGTTTAAGCATACCAATCGGTCCAGCCATACCAACCCAAACACCCGAATATACAAAAAGGTACTCCATCCATTTTGGACACTCATATGAACGATGAATCATTAGGCGGTGCATTCCTAAGGAATGGCCAAAACACAAGGTCACGCCAGTAAGGAGTATGAACACCAGAATTGCTGAAAAAGATATAAAAAAAGGGGCTACGAATACCGCTAAAAATAAATTCGATAAAAACCAGGTCGATTTGATCGGTGACCAAACAACTTTTCCTAACGAAGAGCTCTCAGGATTATCAGAATGTACTCTTAGTTTTTCTTTCATGCAGGTTATCCTAAGGACAGTTAACGAGGCTGCAGAAAAACAAAATGTAAGAATAAGCCGGAGCTCTGTGTTGACTATTTTGAAAGTTCAACGCTCTTTCCTATCTGAAGTTCACGTACACACATTTTTTGTGCATTAATTGTACAATTCTCCAAACCCATTTTGTTATCTGGTTTTTTCTACAGCCTCAACACCGCACTAACGGGCAGCAACGGTGCGCGCACAATAGCTGAAGGAGTACCAAGTTGCTGTCCCAGCGAGCAAAAGCGTTTGAGTTTAGTGCTTTGTTATGCTTAGAGGCATTAAACGTCATCTTGTGCTTTAAACTTATCTTGCTTTAACATTAAAACTATCAGATAAATCAGTGATAGAGGGGGAAGTAAGCCTAAGAAAAAACCAATCTTAGCTGCAATTTCAGGCGTTTCTGTCTTCCTCTTGCCAAGAATGTAGCTAATTATTGAGATAGTAAATGCGAAAGCGACTAAAGCAAATAAAGCGAACATCTGGCCCATAAGTGTTGTATTTATATCCATATCATAATTTTCCTTGCATTAACGCATAACGCTTTCCATAAAGGGCAAATACTAGTTGGCTATAATGCCCGAGGTACAAGGGAGAGACAATGAGTATTTGTTCCAGTTAGCCTGAGAGCGATTTGATGGGTTTGTTATTTGTTTTGCCTTTCATCTCACTCTGTCTCTGACTCTATAGCTTGATAAGGCATGTATCCATGCTTTAAGAAATAGAAAGCTAGGTAACCGTAAACACCTGCCAAAGCAATTGAATTTGGAATAGGAGCACTATTGAAAAGCACGCCGTAAAAAACCCAACCTAGTAAGCCCAACACTACAACGGCTAATGCATAGTTGCACACCTTTAAGAGTGGGTGGCTACTTCGCTTACTCCATTTAAATAAAAATAAAGCAGGAAACCCAATATACATCATAAAGGCAGCGATTCCAGCCCCCCAGTTTGGGCCGAAAAATGGATGCAAAGCCCAATAAAAAGGGAAAAACAATATCACTGATGCAATAGCGATTAACAGTAGTTGTTAATTTGCACCGCTATGGAG